>JAHIZR010000009.1 GCA_018814465.1 bacterium
CAGCACGAGCAGGCAGCATGAGAATTCGCCCGACAAGCGCTGCGCCGCCAAATATAGATGGCATTGCGGTCTATGCCCGCGGCTTGACGCGCCGCTTCGGCAATTTCACTGCGGTGGACGGCATCGACCTTGAGGTGAAAAGCGGAGATATTTTCGGTTTTCTGGGCGCGAACGGAGCCGGCAAAACGACAGCAATTCGCATGTTCTGCGGATTGCTGGCTCCCTCTGACGGCGAGGCGTGGGTAGCCGGGCTCTCGATTCGAACCCATGCCGAGAAAGTCAAGCGGCGTATCGGCTATATGAGTCAGAAATTCAGCCTGTACGATGATCTCACCGTGCGCGAGAATCTGCAATTTTACGGTGGTGTTTATGGATTGAACGCAGAGGAGAGCAGGACTCAGAGGGACAGCCTGATGGAACGCCTGAACTTGACCGATCTCGCCGATAAGCTTCCGACTTCTTTACCGCTTGGTTATAAACAACGGCTGGCGCTGGGATGCAGTATTCTGCATCATCCGGATATTCTCTTTCTCGATGAGCCGACCGGAGGCGTCGATCCCGTCGCGCGCCGCACTTTCTGGAATTTAATCTATGAGTTAAGCGATTCCGGCGTTACGGTGTTTGTTACGACGCACTATATGGATGAAGCCGAATACTGCAATCATCTGTCGATCATGGACGCGGGGCGGATCGTCGCGCTGGGCGCTCCCGGTGACTTAAAGCAAGAGCTTGACTCTGAGTCAATGCAGGATGTATTCCTGAAGGTCGTCAAGCGATGAAGCGAATCACGGCCATCGCGAAAAAGGAGTTCCTCCATGTTATCCGGGATATTCGCAGTCTTGCTTTTGCGATTCTGATGCCCTTGATGATGGTTATCATCTACGGCTATGCGATCGATATGGACCTCAAACATCTGCGCGTGGGGATTCTTGACTATGATCAGAGCACAGCAAGCGCGGATTTCGTGGGCCGTATGACGTCCGGGGATTTTATCGTCAGCGCGGGAATTCTCAATTCGCGCGAGGATGTGGAGACCGGATTTCGCCGCGGCCTGTTTCATGCTGTGATCGTCTTCCCTGAAGGCTATGCCAGAAAACTCCAGCGCGATCCGCAAAGCCCGGTACAGCTTCTCATTGACGGTTCCGACGGCACCACGGCGGCGGCGGTCGGCAACTACCTGGAAGCTGTCACTGCGTTGCTCAACTTCGATCAAATGCGCAAGGTGGTCGGAGATCGCGCGCGGCCAATTGAAACCCGGCCCCGTGTCTGGTTTAATCCTGAGCTGGAAAGCTCACACTTTATTGTTCCCGGACTGGTGGCGGTTGTGCTCATGATGATCTGCGCGCTGCTGACCAGCGTGGCCATTACACGCGAAAAAGAGACCGGCACACTCGAACAGGTACTCACCACTCCCGTGCGCGCTTCGCAGGTGATTATCGGCAAGGTCGTTCCCTATCTCTTGATCGCTGTGGTTGATGCGGCGCTGATTCTGGTCGTCGGACTGCTCTTATTCAATGTGCGCATGGCCGGCTCCTGGTGGGTGCTCGCGGGATACAGTATTATCTTTGTCACGATCGCTCTGAGTCTGGGACTGCTGATTTCAACGGCGGCTCGCACTCAACAAGTGGCCATGATGTATGCGCTGCTGATCACCGTACTGCCGACGATCATCCTTTCGGGATTCATCTTTCCGGTCTCCAGCATGCCGCCCCTGCTTCAAGCGTTCGGCCATATCATTCCCGCTTATTACTATCAGACGGTGATCCGCGGCATCATGCTGAAAGGAGTATCCTGGTTTCCATTCGAGGGCGGTGTGATGCTGGTGATGGCGGTGCTGCTGATCGTCGCGGCTTCAAAGCGGTTCCGCATGAGGATCGAGCCATGAACAGCTTCCTGATGCGGCAAGCGCCTCTGTTTTACTTGATTCAGAAGGGATTCCGGCAGATCTTCCGCAATTCAGATATGCTGCGGATTATCTTTATCGTGCCTGTGATTCAACTGCTCATTCTTAGTTATGCCGCCACGACGGATCTGAAGAATGTCCGGCTGGGAGTTCTTGATGAAGACCATACAGCCAGAAGCAGACGCGTCTCAGAATCTTTTTTTCAGAACAACATCTTTGTAGAGGCTGATCC
>JAHIZR010000001.1 GCA_018814465.1 bacterium
ATTAGCGCTTATCCCCCAAATCACCGTCGAGAAATCGAGATCAATACTCGCCAAGCAGAATTTAAGCGCCACTGAGGCTCTGTCATTCTGGACACCGCCGCAAACAGCAGGAATTAATTGACTACGAAAACCCGGCGGGCGTCCAGAATCTCAAACTCGCGCGCAACCCGGCCGGAATCCCAAATACCTCCGCCGAGCAGGATTTAAGCGCCACTGAGGCTCTGTCATTCTGCACACCGCCGCAAACAGCAGGAAGTAGATTGAACTACGAAAGCCCGGCGGGCGTCCAGAATCTCAAACTCGCGCGCTACCCGGCCGTAATCTTCTCTCTTCCGCTCTGCCTTCGTCTCGCTATTAAATCAAACCCCGCCTGAGCAGACGGGGTTTGTCGTTGGTCTATCCGTTAAAACGTGTCCATTCAATTGGAAGTCGCGCTGATATTTCCCGCCGGCTTGAGTTGAACAACCTCACCTTCCCGCGCTAAGCGGCTGTCTCTGGAAAATAGAATCACTTGCCTCTTCTCAGCCATCACCTCGATGAGATTCTGCATCGTCTCGATCCTGCGATCATCCAGATTCCCGAGCACGTCATCCCAGATAACGAAATCGTCCTCGATGGAATCAAGCAGATTCAGCGCCGCGATTCGTATCACTAATCTCAGCATATCGGCCTGCCCTCTGGACAAAGAACGGACTTTTCGTAGCTGAGTTGCGCCTGACTTCAGAATCCACTCGTTCTCATCATAATAAACGGTCCCGAAATCATCTCCGAAATAACGCTGGATGAAGTGGTTGATTGAAGATGCGATCTGATCGGGCAGCTCAGCGTCAATTTTCTGAATTTCTCGATTCAGCGTCTCCACAAGTTCCTGAGTCGTGCGGCTTTCCCTCTGAATATTCTCTAACTGCTCTTCAAAGTTTCCCATATCGCTCTCAAGCGTCTCAAGCGTGGGCAGGCTGTGAATCTGCTCCAGCAGGAAGTCGGTTTCCAGTGTATCCAGTTCGTGACGGATCGCCTCAGCCTCGATCAGGTTGTCCGATATCTGCTGCGAAATAGCATCGAGCTGATCTTCATACTTCCTCGCATAATAAGTCGCGTTTCCCTGCTTCAGATACAGTGGATCAAGATCGGATAGCTTCCCGGTAACTTCAAGCAGCTCATCCGTCAGAATGGATCTACGGGAACGAATCTCCTCCAGCGAAAGGCAGGCGGAGAGCTCATCCTTTAGTGATCTTTGCCTTTGTTTCAGGCTGCCGAATCGCTGCCATGCGTCACGCAGTTCCTTGGGATCGGCATGCATGAGTATTTGACTGGAAGCTTCGGCGACATCCGCAAGCTTGATTTCAAGTTCACTGATCGCTTTGGATAGGGATTCTATTTCATCATTATTGGGCAGCTTGCTCTTCAAATCCGCCAGCCGGACTGTGAGCGTCTGCTTTCTCGAGCTGTACCGTCTTGCCTCTTCCGCTTGCGTCTTCCGCAGCGCCTCCACATCCCCTTTGCGTCTGGACACCCGCGATTCAAGCTGCTCGATCTGTACGGCGATTTCCCCTCCGCTTTCGAAATCCTTCCACTGTTGATCGAATACCTTTTTCTCGGCGATCAAACTCTCATATTCCTGAATTCTCGACAAAACCTGTTCATTTGTCATGCCGGCAAAACACGCCAGTCGGTTCTCGTCCGCTGGCGGTTGCTCGGAATTGGAAATTCCCTGCTCAGGTTCCTTGCGCGAATGAACCAATTGCGCGCGCTCCTTTTTCATCGACTCATAGGACGCGAGCTTTTCCAGTGCCTCCCCTTTCTTCAAACCGGCTAATGGTCCTAAGCGTCCCTCGAGCATGGTCCGGGCTTCAACGGCTGATTTCCAGCGTTGTCGGACATTATTTTCATGCTGAGCCAATTCCAGCACTCGCTTTTCAGCCGCCTTGTGTGTATTCCGGTAGATCATCCATACCAAGCCGCTGCCGATTGATCCCGCGAACAAGCCGATATCCCAACCCAGGTAAATTCCCAACGGAAGTCCCGCGATAAATGCCGCGGCAATAATCGCGGCGATCCAGCGCGGACCCTTGCCGATCGCTTGCGCGTCCGTTCTTCGTGCTTGCAGGCTCTCCAGAAGATCGGAGGATTCGGAGATCGCGGATTTCGTGATATGCAGGTCCAGAATTTCATCTTCGGCATGTTCCGAAAGCGTCTCGAAATCCTGATAATCCTCTCGAAGCATGCGCTCCAAATCATCCAGTCGCTTCTGCAGCAGTCTCTGATCTTCAGTGCTCTGAAGCGCGGAATCCCTATCGCGTTGCCCGGCACGATGCTGACTGCACTCCTTGCGAATAGCGTCAAGCACGGGACGATCAAGGAGCGCAATCGCCGCATAGTCGGAGTGCAGCCGCTGCTCAAGTCCTTCCCGTTTGCGTAAAAGTGATATGCGATCACGCAGCAGGTTCACGAGGAGCGTTTCATCGGCTTGAATCTCGCGCTGCAATTCATCGATCCTTGATTGTATCCCCTCGTTTTGCGGCGGCTTTAGCAGGCCTAAATCGCGTTCGACATCAAGGATCTCGTCTTGCAATGCGGATCGTGAAGTTTCGAGTTCATCCCAGGCGGTTTGTTTGCTTCTGCGAATATTAATCGCAGTCTCGTATTCATCGAGCAGTTCAGGAAATGAATCCGGCGCGCCACGGAATTTGCCCGCCAGTTGATCCAACTCCTCTTGAGTCTTCGCATGCTCATCCCGCAGCGATTCCACCCGCGCAATATCCCGATGAACTTCTGCTAACCAGTTCTCTACTCTGGACGCGCGTTCCGCCAATCCGACTGAACGTTCGATTTCTTCGCGTTCGACCTTCAGCACCTCGCCCGCCGTAACCGCCTCAGCTAATTGAGCATTCAGCTCATTCCTTCTCTGCTTTATGCGTTCGATATCTTGATGCAGAGATTTGACTCGTTTCCAGTTTTCCTCGGCTTCGGAATATCGCTGCTTGATCTCCACCAGCTGACCGGAGTGCCCATCATCCCCGGTTAGAACATGCAGTCTTGATTCCCATGAGTCCAGCTCCTGCAGCAGGGGAGTTCGCAGTGCATTTGCAATGCTCATGAGTGCCTCGCCCTCCGGCTCCCCGATCTCTCCATTCAGAATGCTGTGCAGATGCTTGAACAGTATCCCGTTCTTGAACAGCAATTCGTCTCCGTGAAATCCCGGCGCGGTTCCATTGGTAACATGCTCTAAAGACTCTCCCGAATGCTTCTGAACGGAACGCGTTCCCTCCCGCAAATCCACATGCAAATCCAGCGCTTCATCTCCACGGGAAAGCGAGAGCGTAATCGTATACAGTCCTGCCTGTGCAAGCTCGCGCAGTAAGGAGGATGCTGCTTGAGGATCCAGCGCCGCCAGGATGGAAGCGGCCACAAGTGATTTGCCGCTCCCATTCTCGCCGATCACGACACACGGGCTTGTCTCAGGAAAAGACAAAGACAGCTTTGAAGTTGGCAGCAAGCTCTCGGAAGCAAAAAGCTCAATTCGATGTAAAGTGACGCGATTCATTAGTTAGATAGACAACAATCTCCAGACTTGGACTTAAGTATCGATTTTACCGATCCAAACCTCCACTAATCGGCAGTTTGGGATAACCATCGCTCTCTTTTGGGATAGTATAGTTAATATACGCAGTGAAGCACATGATTACAAGCATATAACCGCTATATTGTCATTTGAAATATTGAGTTTACGTGGAATTAGCTATGTGTTTCTGTTCCTAATTGATTAATTATTATTTGCATATAGTATTGACCCGTTTCTAAAAGTAATAATCGCAGCCTGCCACCTCTCGCGCCGGGAAAGAAACACAATCTCACTGCGCCTGTATCTCAGAGTGGCACTTGGAAGGAGGATTGGTTAAATTACTGTAACATCCCAAGCACAACACACAGAATCAATCATGAACCGAATGCTCATCTGGGTCCTGGGACTATTAGTTTTCACCGTTCATGTCAATGCGATGGACTATCTTGACTTGAAAGATGGTCGCCGAATCGCCGGGGCTATTCTAAGGCAAGATACAACAGCCGTTTACATGACGGACTGGAAATACCGAAGTGAACGCTTCCCGCCTTTACAGGTCTTTAGTCGAGACGAAATCCGGGCTATCTGGTTCGACACTCCCACAGACTCCCGCAAGTCGGGTTCCTACTATAAACCGCGTTCTGGCCTCTTTGAATTGGGCGGAGGCTCAACATTCCAGACCTGGCAGGCCAGTGATTACGACCGCAGATACCTGTTTCAAGTCTCCTGTTTCGGTGCCATGTCGATTTCGCCGATACTCGGTTTGGAAGCGGATATTGACTTCACAGTCCCCTCGGGCGGCGGCAGTGATCAAACTTGGCGGAAACTCGATTTCAGTCATCATGTCTCGATGAATATCATTGCGAATCTGCCTTGGAACAAAAGAATCATTCCGTATGTTCTCGCGGGCGGCGGATCTTCCGAAGGCATTCCGACCGGCGGTGTCCTGCTGACCGAATCCAGCGACGCTCACAATCTGGTTCAAGCGGGAATCGGTCTGAAATACGGCGTTGACGGCTTGGGCTTCAGACTCGAACTAAGGCACTCTTATTACATCTGGAAAGAAGATCAACTCGTACTTGATCCTGATAATTACGAAGAAACATACATCCGCAGGCTGCGCATGGACGCTGATGCGACTGTCCTGCGTATTTCGGTTTTCAGCTATTTCTAATCAATAATTCTTGCATCCTAACATAACCGCAATTCTGAATTATGCGAACTCTATTGCTTGCTATTCTCGCGCTAACTTGTCTGATGGGAACCGCCGCCGCGGCGGTTTGGCCGGCATCAACCGCAACCGCCAATCCCGTACAGGCGGAAGATTCACGGATCCTTGACAACAGTCCGTTCATCGATTGGCATCTTGTGTCCGCATCGGGTATGGACGTCCCCCTTACAGCCTTCGGTCCACCGCTTCGTATGCCCGTGAATGAAGCGCTCGAAGCTGTGAAAACGCTTTCGCATTCGCATGCGGACTTCCAACTCGTATCGGACGTCGAAACGCCCGGGAAACGATTCCTCTATCTGCGGGAAATGCGGGAGGAACTCCCGGTATTGAGTGGACGCATCGACCTTGTCTATGGTAAATCGCATCTGCTTTCCCGTTGGAATCTCCGCGAACACTCTTCTTGGGATGTTCTGGATCAACACCTCCTTTCGATCGAGACCGCGGCTTCCGCGCTTGCTTCCACTGTCCATTACGGCTCATGGTCGCTCAATCAGGAGCAGTCCTTCGCCGCTTGGTATCCCGATCATGAGTCGAAAATCCTGCGCCCGGTTTTCTGGATTCGCATCGAAGGAACGCTGCCTCACGAACGCCAAGAAGGTATCGTTGACGCGCTCTCGGGAGAAATCATTCTCGACTGGCCGGGCGTCTGTACCGATATCGTCAGCGGCACCGTTGCCGGCAGCTTCTGGCCGGAGTACATGCACGAAGACCCGCAAACCGCTCCCCATGCCTTCGGAACGGTCACCATCAATACCACTCCGGTCATCACCGAGCCCGACGGCACGTTCTCTCTGGAAGCTGGTCAGAACGCCGACTTAAGATCGAGAATGCGCGGTCCCTATGTTCGCGTCTTGAATGATGACATTCCCGATGATGACGATCAAGCCGCCATCGAAATGACTCTGCAGGCTCCCTTCTCTCCGCTGAACATCGACTGGACAGAGGAGATTGCCACCCGCGCGGAATTGAATCTCTTCCATCATACCACTTTCATCTGGATATGGTATAAAGAGCTCGATCCTGAGTTTACCGCTCTTGATTATCCGATGCCGGCGGTTGCCAATTACGGTCATGCCTACGATAACGCCTTCTGGAACGGCCACGGTATCTATTTCGGCGAGGGAGCGCAATACAATAACTTCGCGATGTACAGCGACATTATCTACCATGAGTACACGCACGGCGTTACGGACGGCATCTATCCGAACGGCATGCTGCCCTACACCGGACAATCCGGCTCCATGAACGAGGCTTGGTCCGACTATTTCGCCTGCACAATAAATGGAGATCCGATTTCCGCGGATTGGATCGGCGGTTCTGTTGACGGATTTCGCGATTTGGAAAGTGATATGGTCTACGAAGGCGTGGATCACGAAGTGCATGTCGACAGCCCCTATATTTCTGCTCCTCTTTGGAGAATTCGCTCCCTGCTTGGCGCGGAATACGCGGATTATCTCGCACACTTCTCCAGATATGCCCTTGCCGAAACCTATATAGACTATCTGGTCGCCGTGCTTGACATGGACGATGATGACAACGACCTCACCAACGGCACTCCCAATTATGCGATTATTTACGACGCCTTCGGCAGGCACGGTATCGGACCTGATGATGAACCGAATTTCGTGATTCGCAATCTGGAATACTACGCCGACGGCACCGGCGGCAGTTCCGGCAATGGCAATCGCTTTATCGAACCGGGTGAGATTGTCGAACTCAATTTCTCGGTTGTGAACGATGTCATTCTCTATCCGCCCCCCGCAACCGGAGTCTCGGTTTCTGTTACCACCGAAGATCCCGATGTCGTTATCGAAAACGGCGTGGGCAGCGTGGCGGTGCTGGGTCCGGCGCAGGTGTATAATATCTCGGGCATCCTGCTGAATGTGGATGAAACCGCACCCGACCACTGGACAGTCATTGATGTCACGGTCAGTGCCAACGGCGGCACGGTCGTCTATGAGGAGTCCTTTGAATTCTCCGTAGGAATGCCTCGCATGTTGATTGTGCAGGATGATGCGCACAGCGATGTGGAAAAATTCGTTGTGGAAACCGTGCGCAATCAGAATCGCATCTTCGACACCATCCAACTTGACGACCATGCGGATCTTCCCGATGAGTATATCCCTGAATCGGGATTGATTGTCTGGATCTCAGGAAATGCGGATGGGGCGATCCTGACTGCCGGGGATCAGGTGAAGCTTCGTGACTTTATTGATGAAGGAAACAAGATTGTCTTGTCGGGTCAGTTCCTTGCCAATGGACTCATCGGTACGGATTTCCTGCAGTCGACTATCGAAGCGGAAGTAATGCCGGAAGCGACATCCACCAGACGGATTGCGGCCGGCGGCGATCCCTTCGAAACGGATAGTTGGTTTCTGTTGGCCGGGACGGGGGGCGCCTCAAATCAAACGGAGATGGCGGTCTTGAATCCGCTTGGAAACAGCGAAGCGGTCGGATTCTACGGCACCTCTACTGAATACCCGGCGATTGTTCAGTTTCAAAACGATCACGGTTTGCTGCTCGGCTTCGGCATCGAGGCGATTTCAAATACCACTCTACTCGGCAACATTGATCGCGCTGCCTTCATGGCCGCCATTTATGCTTGGGCTGGTGATCCGATCTCGGCATCACCCGATCAGCCCTTGACTTTGATCCCATCTGAATGGTCATTGGGTCCTGCCTATCCGAATCCCTTTAATCCGTCCACTCAGATTCCTTATGCGATTCCTTCAATCATTAATGCCGAGTATCGTATTATCGATCTCTTAGGCCGCACAGTTGAAACCGGCATCCTGAGTCAAAAAACCGGGACGATTCATTGGGAACATTCCGGCCCGTCGGGGCTCTACTTCCTGACCGTCTCCTGTGAGGCTGGCACTCTCCCCGCGCAAAAGCTCGTCCTGCTGAAATAGCCGGAACATTGATAAGCAATACAAAAGCGAGACTCGATTGAGTCTCGCTTTTGTATTCTCTCAATACTCGTCTGCAATTAGGTTCGTGTCAGTAGATTGTTTAAAATACGCACTGTGCAGCTTCAATAAAGATTGGATTGGTTACCTTGCGCCGAGCCGGGCTAAGCACAGATTTCTTTTCGCTAACGAGTACTTCAAGGTGCGCATCCCGGCCGGAATCTTGAACCAAGCGCACCTTACTTGATTCGGCACTCGGCAACACCCTCCCGGGTGTTGCATCACCGGCACTAATCGAGGCAACCCGGTCGAAATCCATTTAGCGATAAGCTCCAAGAGGGTGCCTTTCTTTTCTTCCTTTATACCTTATACCTCATCCTTCATACCTTCTTCTTTCATCCTTCATCCTTCCC
>JAHIZR010000112.1 GCA_018814465.1 bacterium
ACTGCCAGCAGCGCCGGATGCGCCGAATGCCATGACGAAGATGTTACTCCGGACCTGCTGACACACGACGAGATGATCGCCGTCGAATCGCATACCTGCTATGACTGCCACTCAGTAATGGCGATTTCCGACGCCTATCATCAGCAGTGTTCGGGATGTCATGTCAGAAGCGGTCAGGCACGATTCGTCAATGCCGACGGAAACGCGCGCTGTGAAATCTGCCACCTGAAATAAGTAAAGCATAAACATGTCCGTAAATACTCTGCAATCCATATTCAAACCGGTCGGCTGCGTCCCCCGCTATAAGCACTGGGACGAAGCAATAATCGAGATCCCCAGACCTGATTATGTCGCCATCCCTCTGGAATATCCGGGACAGCTCTACTATTTCCCGAAAGTGGAATTGGGACAGCAGGTTCGCAGATTTCAGATTATCGGAACCACCAAGCTGGGTCATTGTGTTCACGCTCCCGTCAGTGGAATTGTACGCGATATTCTGCTGGTCTGGACCGCGCTCGGATTCAATGTCCCGGCGATGCTGATCCAGAGCAATGACGAGCCTGCCTTGCCGATAGAGGAGCTGCTTTCGTCCGTCGAATCTTCGACAGAAAGACTGACTCTTACGAGAAAGCTCAAGGGACTCGGGATTATCTCACCTTGGACAACATCAGGCAAGTTCCATCATGAAGAAGACAAGGATTATCCTGAAATCAACACCATTGTGATTAAAGGTGTGAACGAAGAATCCAGCGTCTTCATTCTGGAACTTCTCCTGAAACAGAAAGCGGAAATCATCAGGAAAGGGATCAGCAGACTTTCCGATCTGGCTCCCAAAGCGAAGATTATTCTGACCGTTCCGAAATATCTCGAGGCTCTTGCCAAGGCGAAAATCGGCAGTCAAGTCTCGGTGAAAGCACTGCCTTATGAATACGGCGACCGAGTGGAGCAGCTTGTCGTACCGAAACTGGCAAATCGCGCTATCCCCAACACCGAGGCCTATCGCGACTACGGGGTTGCGGTATTGTCCACGGAATTCGTGATCAATATCGTCGAGGCGATAGAGAATGTCCAGCCGTTTGTCGACAAATATTTGACGATTGCCGGCACCGATATTCCAAAGCCGCGCACGATCAAGTTCCCCATCGGAACGACCATCCGGCATATTCTGAAATCTCTGGGCTACGACCGAAAAAAGTACGCGCGCATTCTCGTCGGCGGACCGATGAAAGGACGGGCGCAATACACGACCTACACACCGCTGACTAAATCAAGTCACGGACTGTATCTGATGACTGATGCGGAAATTCCGCCTGAGGAAAACTTCACCTGCATCAACTGCGGTCGCTGCACGCGGGTCTGTACGGCAAACCTGCAGGTGCATCTGATCGCCCGCTATGCGGAATATAATATGCTGCCGGACACAAAACAGTATTATCCGGAAGCCTGCAACGGCTGCGGACTGTGCGGCTATGTCTGTCCCGCGCATCGTCCGCTTGTTCAATTCGTAGAAATGGCAAAAAAATACGGAACCGAAGATGACTATGTTCCCCAGACTGAGTGTAGCGGGGGGGCCTCACTGGAGAGATGGGAACTCGATTTCCAGAACTCAGATCCTCTGGCTGCTGGCGCTGCTGCCGACCGTCGCGGTTAGTTTTACCGTTTTCGGATTCAGTGCGCTGCGAGTAATCACACTCAGTATCGCGTTTGCGATAGCAATCGATGCGATTGTCAGTTGGTGGTTCCCGTCGAAGGATATAACCGCCAACTGGAGCAGTGCGTTGCTCGGTGCTTTGCTGGGGCTGCTGCTGCCGGTCAATGCTCCTTGGTGGCTGATTCTGGTCGGCTGTTTCATCATGATCGTCGTCGGTAAAAAACTGTTCGGCGGACTGGGAGCTTATCCGGTTCACCCGACGGCGCTGGCCGGCGCGATGCTGATCGTCTCCTGGCCAAGCCGATTCGATTACACAGCCGCTTTGGCGGGATTCAATCTCGATTTTAAAATGATCGAACCGATCCGTCTGGTTAAAACGCTCGGCTCGACAGCCGAAGAGTCTTACAGTTTGATGGATATGTTTTTAGGTCACCAGATTGCGGGCGCAGGCAATGCGATGGTGCTCTATCTATTAATCGGCGGCTTATTCCTGCTGGCGGCGCGGCAAATCTCCTGGCACATCCCGGTTGGTTTTTTAGCGGGAGTCGCGCTGACAAGCTTAGCCTTGCATGCCTATAATCCGTCCCTGTTCGCCACCGCGCAGTTTCAACTGCTCGCGGGAAGCACGATATTAGCCGCGTTCTTTCTGGTGCCGGACCATACAACTTCGCCTGTTAACCTATTGCCGATGTTCCTCAGCGGTTTGATCGGCGGTATGATACTAGTGCTAATTCGATCGTTTTCACATCACTATGACGGAGTCATCTTCACAGTGCTGTTGGTGAATATCTGCAATCCGCTGCTCGACAGAATCGCGCCCAAACCTATCGTGAAACGGGAGGTCGTGCAGGATGCGTGAGATTGTCAGATTAGTGGTGGTACTTACACTCATCTGTGTGGTCACCGCCGGAGCGCTGGAGATACTGCGAGTGCAGTTGGAGCCCCGCATCGAGATGCAGGAAGACCTGAATGTTCGCGGCCCGGCCTTAGCCAGCCTGTTCGGTAAGCCTGCCGATGAACTGCTTGCCAACAAGGTCGTGTTCCATCATAACGATGTCGATTATCCGATATTTTACCTGAAGGAAAACGGCGAAGTCACAAGCCTTGCCATCGAGGCGGCCGGGAAAGGCGGCTACGGCGGTGATGTATCCATCATGATCGGTATCGACCTCAAGCGGAATCGCACCCTGGGCATGGAAATCATCAAGCATGCCGAGACTCCCGGAGTCGGTTCCCGGATCGAAAAGGAATCGTTCCGTAAACAATGGCAAAAGCTCCCTTCTACCGAAGATGTAGCATTGGGAAAACAAATCGCCGCGATCTCGGGTGCCACCTATTCTTCGCGAGCCGCGATTAACGCCTCGAATCAAATCATTGCTCAGGTGCGCGACAGCAAGGATGAGATTCTGGCGCTCATTCAGAAAAAAGAAAACGGTTAAGACCGATATCTATATCATGAAATTCAAGAAAGTACTTCTAAACGGTCTCTGGAACGAGATGCCGCCCTTCAAGCTGGTGCTGGGACTTTGTCCGGCGCTGGCTGTGACATCGAGCGCCGAAAACGGTCTCGGAATGGGTATGGCCACCACCTTCGTGCTGGTGCTTTCCAATCTGGTGATTTCACTGTTGCGTAAAGTGATCCCCGATAAAGTGCGTATCGCCAGCTACATTGTTGTGATCGCCACACTCGTGGTGATCGTGGAAATGCTGATGAAAGCATACTTCTTCAACCTTTCTCAACAGTTAGGCATCTTCATTCCACTCATTGTCGTAAACTGCATCATTTTAGGACGCGCTGAAGCCTTCGCCTCAAGGAACCCGGCACCGCTGTCCGTCGTTGATGGAGTGAGTATAGGAATCGGTTATTCCATCTCTCTTACAATGATCGGAATCGTGCGCGAAACCTTAGGCGCGGGAACACTGTTCGGAGTACCGATCTTCTGGGAAGGATTCGAGCCGTTCGCTTTCATGGTGAAAGCGCCCGGCGCGTTTATCTGTCTGGGAGTGATGCTCGGCTTAATGAATGCCTACAGCCGCTGGCGCGGTGAGCATCTTGTCCAACTTCAGTCGTAGGAGTAAGAAATGAACTGGTTCCTGATTGCCATCAGCGCAATCTTTGTCAATAATATTCTGCTGGCGCAGTACCTCGGCAACTGCCCCTTTATGGGCGTATCCAAGAGACTGTCCACGGCTCTGGGTATGGGCGCGGCGGTGATTTTCGTCGCAACGCTGGCTTCGGTTTTTACGTGGATCATTTATCATTATGTCATGGTCCCTTACGGGATCGAGTATATGCAGACGCTGATTTTCATTCTGGTGATTGCGGCTCTGGTGCAGTTCGTGGAAATCTTTCTGAAGAAAAAGAGCAGAGCGATTTACAACGCGCTCGGCATCTATCTTCCCTTGATCACGACAAACTGCGCCGTGATGGGTATCGCCTTGCTGAACATTAAGAATGAGAACGGCTTTTTTGAAATGCTGGTTTTTTCATTCGCCAGCGCTGTCGGATTTTCGCTGGCGCTGATTCTGTTCGCGGGCATCCGTGAACGAATGATTACGACGCCGATTCCGATTGTTCTGCGCGGCACGGCGATTGCCCTGATTATGGCCGGAATCATGTCGCTGGCGTTTATGGGATTCGCCGGAATGGGCAGCTAAATAATTCAAGTGAGGTCCGATTCACTTTCTGATCAGTGAACGAGTTTAAGATATGCTTCCAGTAATCGTATTAGCCGGTATCGGCGGCATCGCAGCCTTGATCCTGGGAATCGCGGCGAGAATCTTCTATGTGGAAGAGGATCCTCGCATTAAGGATGTCACTAACTTATTGCCCGGAGCAAATTGCGGCGGCTGCGGCTTCGCGGGATGCAGCGCCTGCGCCGAAGCAATCGTCGCCGGAGAAGCGCAGCCCAATGCTTGTGTTGTCGGCGGCACGGAAGTTGCCAACGCCGTAGCCTATTATCTGGGGATGGAGGCAATAGAAACCAATCCGCAAGTTGCTAATCCGGGCTGCCGGGGCGGCAATCGCGCGACAAAAAAATATGATTATATCGGCTTTGACGATTGCCGCGCGGCGATGCTCTATTATCATGGCCCAACGCAATGCGAGCGCGGATGCATCGGATTGGGCACCTGTGTGAAAAGCTGCAGATTCGGCGCAATTGAGATGGGCACCGAAGGCTTGCCCGTGTTCAATCCCGAGCGCTGCGTCGGCTGCGGGGAATGTGTCCGCGCCTGTCCGAAGGGCATCATCGGTCTCATCAGTTCAACCACCAAAATCCTGCATTGGAATCAGTATACCGAATGTCTGGCGCCCTGTCAACAAAAATGCCCGGCTCAAATCGATATCCGCAAGTATGTCCAGTATATTAAAGAAGGACGCTTCAAGGACGCCCTGCTGACTATCAAGGAGCACAATCCCCTTCCCTCTGTTTGCGGGCGAGTTTGTCCGGAGCCTTGCGCGCTGGCTTGCCGTCGTCAGATTTCGGATGAGCCGGTAGCGATTAACTATCTGAAACGCTTTGTTGCCGATCAGGAATATCTATCGGGCACCCGCTATGAAGTCCCGATTGCTGCCGATACGGGTAAGCAGGTTGCGGTTATCGGCGGCGGACCGAGTGGTTTATCGGCCGCGTACTATCTGCGCCGCCTGGGCCACGCAGTAACCATTTTCGAGAAAATGCCTAAGCTGGGCGGCATGCTGCGCTATGGAATTCCTGAATACAGATTGCCCAAAAAGATTCTCGATTGGGAAATCCAAGGCATTCTTGAAATGGGAGTCCAAGCCAAAACGGGAGTCGAATTCGGCGAGAGCCTTAAACTCGAGCTGTTGAAAACGGAAGGATTCGATGCCGTCTATGTTGCTGTGGGCGCATGGGATGATCAGCGGTTAACCATCGAGGGACACGATGCCGAAGGCGTCATCAGCGGCATCAAGTATCTCGAGCGATTCCATACTGACGAGGAAGTGGATAAGGGCGAGTATATCATCGTGATCGGAGGAGGAAACACCGCTATCGACGCCGCGCGCACCGCCCAGCGCATGGGCGCCAAAGAAGTCTCAATTGTCTATCGACGCTCTCGCAACGAAATGCCTGCCAATCCCGCCGAAATCATCGCGGCTGAGGAGGAAGGCATTAATCTTCGGTATCTGTACGGTCCGCAGCGTGTTGTCATCGAAAACGGCAGGGTTGCGGGTTTGGAAGTAATCAAGATGGAACTTGGTGAACCCGATCCGTCAGGCCGCCGCCGCCCGGTACCTGTTGAAGGCTCTGAACAAATCCTTAAGTGCGACGTTATTATTGAGGCGGTCGGCCAAAAACCGAATATGGAGTTCATGAAGAACGACAGCCATCTGAAGTCCATTCCTCTGACTCGTTGGAACACCATCGAAGCATCCGAAGACACGCTGCAAACGGACATCCCTTATGTCTTCACCGGAGGCGACTGTTTCACGGGACCCGCGCTGGCGATCGATGCGATTGCCGCCGGCCGGTTTGCCGCTCGTTCCATTCACTACTATCTCAGCGAAGGTAAGATCCCGCCCATCGAGGAACGCGCACGCGATTTTATCCCCGAGTCTCTGCTCAGCGAGTTGCAGGGCATCAAATCAAAGACGCGCGTTCATGAACCGGTTGTCCCGCTCGAAGAAAGATTGGGAAACTTTAAAGAGGTCGAAGGCACGATCGCCGAAGAGGATGCGCTGTATGAAAGCAGCCGCTGCCTGAACTGCGGAATTTACTGCTATAATAAGGATATCGTGGAGGACGAAAACAGTCTGCCGGTGCTCCAATCGGAAGGTGATGCGCTCGCCTCTTAGCGGCAATATGTCAATGTCCGGATCGAGATATTTCCGAGACCTGTTTTTTCTCTTATGTGCCTGCCTGCCGCTGATCATCGGCTGCCAGGGAAAGCAAGAGTCCTTTCCTCCTGTTAATAGGACTCTGGTTTCACTGGGGACATTCGTCGAGATTGAAATCCGCAACGCGGAGCCTGACAAAGCCAATGCGGCGATTGATTCCGCCTTTGTGGAAGTCCG
>JAHIZR010000113.1 GCA_018814465.1 bacterium
CTGATTTCAAACGACTCGGGTCCGATGCATATGGCGGCGGCGGTCGGAACACAGGTCATCGCGATCACTCTCGGTTCTGCTTTGGGAAGCGAAACCGCTCCCTACGGCACTGATCACTGGGTGATCGAACCCAGAGTGGAGTGCTTCCCTTGTTCTGCGGAGAAAGTGTGCGGTCGCCGAAATTGCGCGGATCATATCTCCGCCAACCATCTTATTGAATTGGTTGAAGCCTGTCTCCTGAAACGGCCGCTATCCGCATGGATGCAAAATGATACGCGCATTCGTCTCTATAAAACCGCCCGGGACGAGGACAACGGTCAATTGCGGCTGCTGCGCTGTGGCGATGATTCAGATGACATAAGAGAGAGTCGCAACCGGCTGTTTCGTACGCTATGGCCGATTTGGTTGGAGAATGCTTCCCCCGGCGAAAGGGATTACACTCCAATCGATTCCGGATTCAGAAGTGTAATCGAAGAAATCCTTTGCGAAACACGCAAAGCGGTAAAACTTTGTGTCCGCCTTGCCGCATGCAGTCCGCATTCGAAGGAAAGCTGGACGAGAATCGAAATACTTCATGGTGAGCTTAATCAAGTCGATCGCAAACTGAATCGATTGCTCGCTTCCGTGGATGTTCTCAAGAGCGTGTTAGCATATCTGATGATAGAAAAGGGAAGTGTCGGAGGACACACTCTTCAGGAACAAGCCCGTCAAACGGCTCAAGTTTACTCTGACTTGACACGAATGCTAAGCGCATCGCTGCCTGAAGGGCCGCAAACTGAAAGTCAAAAGAAAGAAGATAAAGAGGTCTGTTATGAAAATCTCCCTGAATGGTCTTGACCTGCCCAAAATCGCGGAAGGACCGTTGACGGTAAGAGAGGTCCTGAAAGAGCTGCAGTCAGAAATTCACGCTTCCGGCAAACTCCTGCTGAAAGCGGTACTCGATGGCGTACCGCTTTCCGAAAACTGGGATTCCGACTATCGCATGAATACCCCGGTCGATCGGGCGAAGCATCTTGAACTGATCATTGACGAGCCGAAGCATGCCGCACAGCAACTCCTGAAAGACAGTTGCGCGCTGATTGAAAGGCTGACTTTAAAAACCGGTGAACTGGCAAGAAAATTCCGCATCGGCAGTGAAGTGGTGGCCAATAATGAGCTCGTCGAGTTTCTGGATGAGCTGAAGCTGCTCCTCACTGGCCTTGATGTCTCGACCCGGCAAACCGATAACCATCCTGAGTTTTCGCGGATCCGGAGTCGAATGGAGTTGTCAGCCTCCCAACTGGGCCCGACTCTGGACCGTATCTATCATGCCCAGTCTTCGGGAGATACGGTTTCCATCGCGGACGAAATCCAGTATGAACTCCCCACACAAATGAACAGCTTGAAGGATCTTTTGACTGAAACCACGCGAGTTATGAATGCGAAATCGTAAGTCCTCATAACAGCATCGCTCTTAATTCAAAAATATTTGTCAAACCTCAACAACAAAAATTAAAGTTCCTGTGTCGAGTTACCGATATAGATAATGAACGTTACATTGAACATTCTTATCTAAGATGGGTAGCCCCCAGGAGCAATAAGTCATGGCAATATCACGCGGCTTCAACGCACCAAAACTGTTCAGTATCGGACAGGTTCACGCTATCACCGGCATCCCCAAGCCGACCATTCGATACTGGGAAAAAGAGTTCAAAGATTATCTCGAACCAAAGCGGACAACCGGCAATCAACGCCGTTACGATGAAAAAACGATTGCCGATCTGGAAAAAATCAACTACCTCGTGAAAGTTCAGGGATATACAATCGAAGGCGGTCGCAGAAAACTTGAACTGCTGCGTAAGATCGAAAAAACCGAATTGCCGGACAGCGATCCGATTGCTGAATTGGCTCGTGCAATGTCCGAATATCTACTGAAAAAAATGTCTAAAGAACAGTAATTCAAGTCTTCAAGAGTGTCAACATTATTCAGGAACATAAAAAATGAGTACAAGAATCAATCATAATCTGCTGTCCTTGAGTGCCCAACGGGCAGTATGGACGGCTCAATCAGACCTTGATTCGGCGGTGCAAAGGCTCTCCAGCGGACTTCGCATCAACTATGCATGGGACGACCCGACCGGCTTGGGAATCTCGGAACGCCTGCGCTCCTCCATCAGCGGCATGGTCGAGGCAGAGAAAAACGCCAACTATAACATTAATATGATGCAAACGGCGGAAGGCGCTCTCTCTGTAATCGACGAAAAACTGGTCAGAATGCGCGCCATCGCCGTCCAGTCGGCAAATGGAGTGCTGACCCAGTTGGATCGTCAGGTGGCTAATGTTGAGTTCCAGCAGCTCAAATCCGAAGTGGATCGCATTGCCCGCACCGCCAACTATAACGGCTTCTACCTGCTCGATGGCTCGCGCGCTGCTGCAACCAATAACTCCGATTCGACTCTGGCCCTCGGCTTCAGCGGTGTCTCAACAAGCGGAAGTGCGAGTTCGATTAAGTTCCATATCGGCGAAAATAATGTCGTTGGTCAGGACTACTATTATATAAATATCGCCGGAATGACTTCGTCGGCGCTTGGCCTGGAAAGCCTCGATGTTTCCAATACCGCATCGGCCCAGGCTGCAATTGAAAGACTCATTGATGCGATCAGCTCAAAAGATGTGACGCGGACCTTCCTTGGCTCGATGGTCTCCAGACTTCAGAATACAATTCTGAATTTGAAAATCGCGCGCGAAAATGCCGTATCATCCGAGTCTCAGATTCGAGACGCCGATTTCGCGGAAGAAATGTCGAACTTCACCCGCAGTCAAATTCTCATGCAGACCGGTGTGAGTATGCTTTCCACTGCGAATTCAGTCCCGGAAATCGTCGCCCAGTTAGTCGGTTAATCGTAAGGCAAAATAATATGTCGGATTCTCAACTGCTAACACCAGAGCAGAAACTGCACCGCATCTTCGCCGATTTATTCGAGCTGTCCACACAACAGATGGAAGCTCTGGATAATGAGAATTTCGACAAACTCGCGGAGCTGCTTTCCAAGAAGGACGAAATGCTGCGTGAACTGAAAGCGCTGAATGAGGAGCCCGAACGAGTCAGTGAAATCCTGAATCGAGCCGCCCGCATCGGCGGTGAAGAAGGCCTTGGACTGAGAGAACTGGTGCGACGCTATCAAGCACACGAAAAGTACATCGTGCGACAGGTACAGCTGAAACTGAATGCTGTCGGTGATAAGCTGCGCGGCATCAGGATTAAAAAGTCCGCGGCTTCCGGCTATCATTCCGGATCAAAAGAAATATCGAAATTTGACATGAGCAGTTAACCATGTGCGGCATCGCTGGACAATACCTCTTCGATGAGGAGGCGCAGGTCGATCAGGCTCTCCTGCAAAGCATGATCGACCGCCTCCGCCATCGCGGACCGGAAGCCGTCGGCCTGTGGGTCGACGGCAATGTCGGCTTAACACATGCCCGCCTGAAACTGCTCGATCCTGAGCACGGAACACAACCCATGCACGGCAAAAACGGCTCCGTGCTGTCCTACGTCGGCGAAATCTACAACAACACCGAGTTGCGAGCCGAACTGACCATCCACGGCTATCCCTTTCAGCATTCAAGCGATACCGAAGTCTTGCTCGCCGCGTATGAAACCTGGGGAGAAAATGCCTGGCCCAGGCTGAACGGCATGTTCGCTTTCGCGCTCTCCGATGCGTTAAACCGAAAACTGCATCTGGTCCGTGATCACGTCGGCATTAAACCGATGTTCTACCGAATTGCTGATTCAGGCATCGAATTCAGCAGCGAACCGGCGGGCTGGATCTCCGATGCAAGCCTGCATCCGGCAAAACCGGAAGCACTTATTCACTTCCTTCGCTTTGCACACAGTGTAAAAGGACCGGATACCCTCTTTAAAGGTATTCATGCGCTGGAACCGGGACAACTCCTCACGGTTTCCCATGCGGGAAGCTCGCTCAAACGCTGGCATGTTCAGCAAAAAGTTGAACAGGCAGTCGATGATCCGATTCAGCTTACTGCGAAACTTCGGCATCTCCTGCACCTGTCCGTCGGAAGACAAATGGTGGCGGATGCGCCTGCCGGAGTGATGCTGTCCGGAGGAGTTGACAGCTCCATTCTCACCGGATTACTCTCGCAGATGCAGCCTGAACCTGTCCATACTTATGCGGTCGCACTCGAAGGCGACGAGGCCGATCTGGAAGCTGCGCGAAATGTGGCGAGAAAATTCCGCACCCGGCACCAATCCATCGTCGTTTCACCTTCAGAGTTCTTCCGGGGGATGGATGAATTGATGGAGATCCGTAAGCTTCCCGTCGCGCTGCCCAATGAAGTGCTGATCTACCTCTTGAGCAAACGCGCGGCAAACGATGTGAAATGCCTGCTGAGCGGTGAAGGCGCGGACGAACTCTTTGGCGGCTACAGCAGAGTTTTGGATCAAATCCTCCGCTTTGAAGAGGCGCAAAGAAAAGCCTCCGCTGGCGACCCGCTGCCGCTCAAGGCTCTGAGATTGGAAAATCCAACTCTGGATTTCTCCAGTGAAGCGCGCTTCTTTGAAAGCTGCTACTCTTGGTTTACTCCGAACGAGCTTCTTGATTTGCTGAATCCCGAATGGCATAGCCTTGTTCGCGAATCATCCGAACAGTGTCACGCCGATAGTTTCCTCAATGAAGCCGCGGCAATCGACTATGAACAGCGCTTCTTCGGTCTGCTGCTGAACTATCATCTGCCGCATCTGCTGCAGCGTCTGGATGGCGCGACAATGGCCGCCTCTATTGAAGGAAGAGTTCCCTTTCTGGATCATGCGTTGATGGACTTCGTTCGGTCTATCCCGATGAAGCTTAAGTACCGCACTGGCGCTCAGGGAAAAGAACTGCTGCGCCGCGCTTTTGCCGATCTGATCGGCGACCGCGCAGCCGCTCGCGTAAAAAAAGCCTTCCATGCCTCTCCTCGCCTCCTCTTTGAGTCCGAGGAAGGGCGGAAAAGACTCAATAATATGATGGCTGATCTACAGAACGATCGCCTCTTTAATCCCGACGGCGTTCTGCGGTTGCTGAATCAAAACAGGGGGCAGCAAGATTACTTAGGAGTTTGGTTACTCTACAGCCTTGCCATGTGGCAGAACCGCAACACGCTGTAGATAAAACACATGAGATCCTCCTCGGTGAGTCACGAGTCCTCAAGTTCCCCGGCCACGAGCCGATAATAATGTTGAACCTCGCCATTGGTGCGGGTTCATCAGCTTGAGTACAAAACTCACCAAATAGCAAGCTCCTCGGAGGAGGAACCTTATGAGCACTAGGATTAATCACAACCTGCTGTCGCTGTCTGGTCAACGAGCAATCTGGGCTTCTCAGAATGATCTTGACTCGGCTGTCCAACGACTCTCCAGCGGTCTGCGCATCAACTACGCTTGGGATGACCCAACCGGATTGGGAATCTCCGAACGTCTGAGATCGACGATCGTTGGCCAGCAGGAAGCGGAAAAGAACGCAAATTACAATGTCAATGCGCTGCAGACAGCGGAAGGTTCGCTGGCTGTCATTGATGAGAAGCTGATTAGAATGCGCGCCATCGCGGTTCAGGCTTCGAATGGCGTGTTGACGGCTCTGGATCGGCAAGTTGCCAATGTCGAATTCCAGCAACTGAAATCCGAAGTCGATCGAATCGCGCGGACGTCGAACTATAACGGGTTCTATCTGTTGGATGGTTCCCGTGCAGCTTCGACCGCGAATACCGATTCAACTCTGGCGCTCGGCTTCAGCGGTGTTTCCACCGCCGGAAACTCCGGAGCAATCAAGTTCCATATCGGCGAAAATAATGTCGCCGGATTGGACTACTACTATCTGAATATCGGCGGCATGACTTCTTCGGCGCTCGGACTCGATGCCATGCAGGTGTCCGACACGGCTTCCGCCCAATCTGCGGTGGAAACCCTGATCGCTGCTATCAATTCGAAGGATACCGTCCGTACATTCCTCGGCTCAATGGTCGAAAGACTTCAGAATACTATTCTGAATCTCAAGATCGAGCGCGAAAATGCGACGGCTTCCGAATCACAGGTCCGGGACGCTGATTTCGCTGAAGAAATGTCGAACTTCACCCGCGCTCAGATTCTGATGCAAACGGGTGTCTCGATGCTGTCTACAGCGAACAGTCTGCCAACTATCGTGGCGCAGCTCGTCGGCTAAGGGTAGCTTTGTTCCTGAAGCTGCGCGCTGCAAACGGTCCGTAACCGCGGCAATCATTCGCCGCCCATAATCGGTTAACGCGTGTAGTTATTTCAGGAGTCTCTATGTCTACTCCGACTTCCTCGGTCTCCGGACTCGTCTCCGGTATCGACTGGGAATCGACTATCGCTCAATTAATGCAGATCGAACGGCGACGTGTCTCGCTGCTCGAAACCAGAAAGAGCGAAAACGACACAAAGCTGAACCTGTGGTCTCAGATTCAGTCCAAAGTGGCGGCCCTGCAAGGCGTTGCCGAAGGAATGGATAAAAAATCTGAGTTCGCGGTCAAAGCGGCATCCTCCTCCGATGCAACTCGGGTTGGTGTCTCCGCGACGGCCGCCGCCGCGGAGGGCGCTCACACCGTAGAAGTCCTCAGCCTGGCTAAGTCGCACAGACTTGCTTCGCAGGGCTGGGCAGATAAAAGCACTACCGGCGTCGGCGATAGTGGTGGTGATCTCGTCATCGAGATCAATGGCAACACCATTACTATCTCCGACGCCGACCTCTCTTCGGACACCACGCTCGAACAGCTGCGCAACCTTATCAACTCCTCCGCCGATAATGACGGATATGTTACTGCATCTATTCTCGATGACGGTTCCGATACAAATAACTATCGGCTCGTCATCACCGCCGATGACACCGGCGCTGATAATGAGATCATTATCTCAAGCAATCCCACTAACCTCGATTTCGCAAACAACAGCATTGACGATGCTGAAACCGAAACCAACTGGACCGGAACTTCTGCCATCACAACTTCCGGAACCTATTCGGGAACGACCAATAAACAGTTCTTCTTCACTATCGCTGGAACAGGCACGCAAACCATCGGCTCCGGCGATATCACGGTTGATTGGGTTGACAGCCTTGGCAACACCGGCTCAATCCTGATTCCCAACGGCTATTCCGGAAGCGCGATCTCGGTGGCCGAAGGCGTGGAACTCTCCTTCGGAGCGGGTGACCTTGAAGCCGGAGAAACCTTCAGCGTTGATGTTACGACACCTGAACTGACGGCTGCCCAAGATGCGCAAATCCGCATCGACAGCATCTATATGTCTAAGGATTCCAACAGCATCACAGATGTTCTTGAAGGAGTTACTATCGATCTGATGTCGGCTGAAGCAGGTGAAGAGATCGAAATCACGATCAACAATGATGTCGCAGCCGTTAAAAATAAGATCCAGGCGCTGGTGGATGCCTATAATTCGCTCGTACAGGATATCTCAACTTTCACCGCTTATGATGAAGAAAACGAATCGGCAGCTCCCCTGCTCGGAGACGGTTTCCTGACCGGGATTCGCTCCAGCCTCGCTTCCATCGTCAGCGCGATGGTTGTGCAGCTCCCCGACAGCGCTACCTATGACAGTCTGGCAAGCGCCGGCGTGCTCTCTTCTACAAGAGGCCTGTTAACCATCGATGATGACGCGTTGGATGAAGCGCTCGAAAACAACTTCGACGATATCGTGGATCTGTTCACGGAGTCCTTCTCTTCGGAAGACGGTAAAATCTTCCTCGCGGGCACGAACAACAGCACGCAGGGCGGTGAATACTCGCTTGTCGTTAACTATGACGGCAGCGGTCAAATGACCTC
>JAHIZR010000114.1 GCA_018814465.1 bacterium
ACCTGATCGCCGCTCTGCGGAGCAGCGCCGTCGCCGACCTTGATATCAATATACTTCAGCCCGGATTCAGTGGTAATGGTATCTCCCGCAGCCTTGGTCATATCGGTCGCGTGGTCATGTCCGGCATGCGGATCTTCTGTTTTCATTGATTTTGCCTCATCCTGCTTTGTTGCCGTATCTTCGGCTTTTTTCTGGCCGCCGCAACCCAGCATGAGCACCACGCTGACACACAGCAAACCCATCAACAACTTCTTCATCTTCCTGAACTCCCTTTGTAAAAATGACTTGTCTTTTTGCCTGTAAAGACGTAATATAACATATGACATCGCAAAATCAAGTGTTTTTATCCACTTATCCACAAAGAGGGTCGCAAACTTGACTACTCCAGCCTTTATTCTCGAGGTAAATACCCGCGTTTGGCTGCGTCGTCTGGGCGGAGGCACTCCCTTGCCGCTGGACTCGGTCGCGGATTCCATCCTCGATACTTGGAAAAATCAGGGGTTTGATGCGATCTGGCTGATGGGAGTCTGGCATGCCAGCGACGAGGGCGCCGAAATCGCGCGCAATCATGAAGGCTTACAGCGCGAGTTCCGGGATACGCTCTCCGATTTGAAGCCTCAAGAAGATATTACCGGATCGCCCTATGCGGTTGCCGATTACCGGGTGCGGGAGGACTTGGGCGGCAACGAGGCGCTGGCCGGATTTCGTGAACGGCTGCGGAAACGCGGGCTGAAGCTGATCCTCGATTTTGTCCCCAATCACACCGCCATCGACCATCCTTGGGTATTCGAACATCCTGAGTGGTACGTGCAAGGCTATCCTGATGACAAATACAACTCACGAGGCTTCGGAGTGGAGAGTGATGAAGGGGAGCGCGTGATCTGTCACGGCAAGGACCCTTACTTCCCGCCGTGGACGGATACCGCGCAGCTGGATTACCGCAATCCTGATCTTCAGGAAGCGCTGCGCGATCTGCTGAAACAACTTGCCGATATCTGTGACGGTGTGCGCTGTGACATGGCGATGCTGGTGCTGTCGGAGGTCTTCGTCAGAACGTGGGGCAGCCATCCGGAAGAGTTTTGGCCCCGCGCGATTTTTGAGACGCGCGCCGCGAATCCCGATTTCCTGTTCATGGCTGAGGTCTATTGGGGCAAGGACAAAGAACTGCTGGAGATGGGATTCAATCTGACCTATGACAAGGTCCCGCTCGATCACGCCGTCCACGGCCCGCTCTGGGATAGGGATTTATTCGACCTGCCGGAAAGCGAGCATCGCCGCCGCGTGCGCTTTCTGGAAAACCACGACGAGCCGCGCATCGCTTCCCGCATTGACAAAAATCGGGCGTTCGCCGCGGCGAGCTGGCTCTTCTCTTTGCCGACCACCCGTTTGATTTATGAAGGGCAACTGGAAGGCGCGAAGGTGCGGCCTCCGGTGCAATTGCTGCGCGCGCCTGAAGAGCCGGTTGATGAAACCGTGCGCGACTTCTACGGCAAACTGCTCGAAACTCTGAAAGTGCCGGTGATTCGCTCGGGTATTTGGGCCCTGCTTGAGACCCGTTCCGCCTGGCAGGGCAATGACTCACACACCCGCATTCTGGGACAAGCCTACGATCTGTATGATGAACACATTCGCATTTTCGTCAACTGGGCGGATCATCGCAGTCAGTGCTGGATCGATATCAAGTTCGGCGATCTGCATGGCAAGGAAGTTGTCCTCCGCGATTCGCTGAACGGGATGACGTATGTTCGCGATGGCGTGGAGTTGATGATGCGCGGGCTTTATCTCGATCTTCCGCCGTGGCATGCGCATGTATTCAAGTGCGAAGTGCGCGAGCAGTCGAAACGTCCGCGTTTTTCGGATAGTGAAGACCCCGGACTTCCGGACGCGGAGATGTTTTCCAAGCGATTCAAATAATTCCCAGTATTTTGATCGCCGAGCCGGGCTAAGCACAGAAATCCTCAAGCTATCGAGTCCCTCAAAGTGCGCAACCCGGCCAAAGCTTCTCCGCCGAGCCGGGTTAAGCAGGAATATTGTATCTATCACGCGAGTACTACATAGCTCGCGCAACCCGGCCGGAACAAAATAAATAACCGACCCGCCGAACCGTGCGTCCCTGCGCGGTCGGAACGATTAATAACCAACTATACCTTATGATCATCATCACCGGAGCTGCCGGGTTCATCGGCAGCGCAATCGCCTGCGCGTTGAATCGTCGCGGCTATCACAACCTGATTTTAGTCGACAAATTCGGCGAAGCGGAAAAATGGACGAACCTGCTGGGCTTGAAGTTCCATCAATTCGTGGATCGCGCCTTCCTGTTCGATGAACTGGACAGCGCGCCGTGGGCGAAGGACGTCGAAGCCGTGATTCACATGGGCGCCTGCGCCGACACGACCATGCGCGACGCGGACTTTCTGAATGAATGGAATGTCGAATACTCGCACCTGCTGTGCGAATGGAGTCTGGACCACAACGTTCGTTTTATCTATGCTTCTTCGGCGGCGGTGTACGGCGATGGCGCGCTCGGTTTCTCCGACGACGACAAGTTGACGCCCCAATTGAAACCTCTGAATGCCTATGGCTTTTCCAAGTGGCTGTTCGACTGCATGGTGTTGGATCGCGGCTGGCAAAAGCAGGTCGCGGGTTTGCGCTTCTTTAATGTCTTCGGCCCCAATGAATATCATAAGGGGCGCATGGCCAGCGTGATCTTCCATGCCTATCCGCAGGCGCGCGACACGGACAAGGTGCGGCTGTTTGAGTCGCATCGTAATGATTACGGACATGGTGAACAGCGCCGGGACTTTATTCATATCGAAGAAGTCCTTGACGGCGTGCTGTTCGCGCTGGATAATAAAAAAGTCAACGGCATCTTCAATCTGGGCACGGGCACACCGCATACCTTCAATCAGCTTGCCGAAAATGTCTGCCTCGCGTTAGGCAAGAAAGCCAATATCGAATATTTCCCCATGCCGGAGGATCTCCGCGACCGCTATCAGTACCACACCGCCGCCGATATGTCTAAACTTCAGGCGGCCGGATTCAAATCCTTTCCCGACAAATTCGCGGACTACGTCCAGAGTTATGTCCGGGATTACTTGAACAGAGGCTATCGCAAGCTGCAGGATTCATAAATATTCATCCATATGTATTACCTTCTTCTTGCCCTGCTCTTCACGGCAGCTTCCTCCTTCGCCGGATTGAAACTCGATTTGATCGGGGTTTACCATACCGGTGTCTACGGTCAATCCGCCGCCGAAATCAGCGCATACGATGCCGCGACTCAGCGGCTTTTTTTTACGAATGCGAATATCGGCGAAGTCGAAATACTCGACCTGCATGATCCCGCGCACCCTCTGAAAATCGGCCATATTCAGGCTGAACCTTACGGCGCGGAGATCAACAGCATTGCGATTCACAACAGCCTTGTGGCGGTCGCAATTGAACCTCGACCCAAAACCGACTCGGGAACCGTTGCTTTCTTCGATACCGGCGGCGGCTATATACATCATCTTCCCGTCGGCGCGCTGCCGGACATGCTCGCTTTCACTCCTGATGGCCGCTATATACTGACCTGCAACGAAGGCGAGCCGAATGATGATTATTCCATTGATCCCGAGGGCGGCATCAGCGTGATCGACATCTCCCAAGGCATCAAACATGCCGTTGGCGCCACCGCCTCCTTCACAAAATTCAACAGTCAGGAAGCGGATCTTCGCGAACAGGGGGTTTTGATCTATGGCCCGAACGCATCTGTCGCGCAGGACATCGAACCGGAGTATCTTGCGATTTCATCAGACTCCAAAACCGCATTTGTGACTTTGCAGGAGAACAACGCCCTCGCGATTGTGGATATCCCGTCCGCGTCAATCAAATCCATCGTTCCGCTCGGCTTCAAGAATTTCAGCACTCCCGGCAACGGCTTTGATCCGAGTGATGAGGATGGCGGCATCCATATCAACAACTGGCCCGTCTTCGGCATCTATTCGCCGGATGCGATCGGAGCCTATGAATTTGAAGGCAAAACCTATCTTGTCATGGCCAACGAGGGCGACTCCCGTGACTACGAAGGCTTCTCCGAATCCGTTCGCCTTCGCAAGGCTCTGCCGCTGGATTCAATCGCTTTCCCGCATGCCTCCGAGTTGCTCAAGGAAGATGCTCTGGGCAGACTGTTTATCTCAAGTCATCTCGGTGATGCCGATCATGATGGCGATCTCGATGCCATTTATGCTTTCGGCGGCCGCTCCTTCTCGATTCGTGATTCCGCGGGTCTGCTGATCTTCGACAGCGGCGGCGAATTCGAGCGCGGACTCGCGGGACTTCTGCCCGCTCAATTCAACGCTGACCACGAAATCAGTCAGAGCTTCGACAAGCGCAGCGACAACAAAGGCTGCGAGCCGGAGGGGCTTGCTCTCGGCAAAATCAAGGGCCGCACCTATGCCTTTATCGGGCTTGAACGCACCGGCGGTGTCATGGTCTATGATATCACCGACCCGCGTGCGGCAAGCTTTGTCACCTATAAAACTTCGCGCAACTTCAACCACGTCCTGCCCAACGAACCTACTCGCGCCGATATGGAAGCCGTCGTCGAATTGGGCCCTGAAGGGCTGCTCTTTATTCCCGCGAGCGAAAGCCCTACCCATTTCCCTCTCCTTGTTGTATGCAACGAAGTCAGCGGCAGCGTGACGATCTACTCAATTCAAGCCACGGAATAGAGACCTTATTTATCCAAATCATGAACCTCCGAACGTTCCTCTCGCTTTTAATTCTCTTATGCGCTGTCGGCTGCTTGCAGCCGACCCGGTCATTTGCCCAGTTTCCAAACATCCTTTGGGAACGCGCAGGTGAAGGACCGCATTCTCAGTACGGTGCCGCAACCATGCCGCTGGGGGACCAGAATGAGGACGGCTATGCCGATTGGGCCGTGCTGGGAACCGGCGATTGGCCGCCTGATCCCCCGAATCATGCTGTGCTGGAGTTCTTCCACGGCTGCAATCCTCCCGATCCCAATCCCTATCAGACTTGGGTA
>JAHIZR010000115.1 GCA_018814465.1 bacterium
AAAGAAGTATGAGCAAATACTATCGAGGAACCACGATCCTGACTGTCAAGCGCGACGGAAAATCGGCGATGGGTGGAGACGGGCAGCTTTCACTGGATGATGTCGTTGTGAAAAGCAAGGGCCGCAAGGTCAGGAAACTGCATGAAGACAGCGTGCTGGTGGGCTATGCGGGAGCCGCCGCCGATGCCCTGGCACTACTGGATGTCTTTGAAGGCAAACTAAAGCAGTACAACGGCGACCTGACCCGCGCTTCTTTAGAGATGGCCAAGGAGTGGCGAATGGATCGCAGCCTAAGGCGACTCGAAGCAGAACTGGTAGTCACTGACAACGAGAAGATTTACTTGGTCTCAGGCCAGGGCGAAGTTATCGAACCGGATGATGATATTCTGGCGTTGGGATCCGGCGGTGACTATGCTTTAGCCGCTGCGCGAGCCCTGAAAGCCTATACCAACCTTTCGGCGAAAGAAATTGTTGAAGCGGCGCTGAAAATCGCGGCGGAAATCTGTGTTTATACCAATGATCAGCTGACGATCGAGGAATTAGGGTAGCGCTGAAGAAAATTATGAACTATGAAATCAGAAAAGAGATAAGCAGAACTCTCGAACTTCACGCATAAACTGCACGAACTCCTTATCGAATCATACGAAACAACTAAATTGAATCCATTACCAACTACTACTTTATCCCAACTGACTCCGGCGCAGATCGTCGCTGAGTTGGATTACTATATCATCGGACAGGATGATGCAAAACGGGCGGTGGCCATCGCGCTGCGGAACCGCTGGCGGCGGCAGCAAGTGCAAGGAGACCTCCGCGACGAGATCTATCCCAATAATATTATTCTCATCGGTCCGACCGGCGTCGGCAAGACCGAACTTGCGCGGCGACTGGCCAACTTAGCAGGCGCTCCTTTCGTGAAAGTGGAAGCCTCGAAATACACCGAAGTGGGTTATGTCGGGCGCGATGTCGAATCCATGGTGCGCGATCTGGTGGATGTCGCGGTGGCGAAGGTGCGCGCCGAGTATATGGATACACTGAAGGAAAACCTGAATGCTTCGGTCGAAGAGCAGCTGCTGGATATTCTGGCACCGAAACCGACCATGATCGACACGCTTGACGAAGAAACCGCTCCCACCCGCAAAGAACTCAAGACCAAACTGGACCGTTATCGCGAAGAGCGAACCGCAAAACGCGAACTGCTGCGCGACGGCGCGCTGGAAGACGAGACGATCGAGATCGATGTCGAAGAACACTCGCAACCGCTGATGCAGATCTTCTCCGCGCAGGGGATGGAAGAAATGGGCATCAATCTGCCGGATATCGTCAATGGCGGCGAAACCCGCAGACGCAGGCGCACCTGCACCATTGCCGAGGCACGAGAGATTCTGATGGAAGAGGAATTCGAGAATCGCATCGATATGGATCGAGTGATTCGCGAAGCGACCCGCCGCACGGAGAATCTTGGCATCATCTTTCTGGATGAAATTGATAAGATCGCTGCTTCCGCGGATACAAGCGAGAGCGGCCCGGATGTCAGCCGCTCTGGAGTGCAGCGCGACATTCTGCCGGTTGTCGAAGGAACAACCGTGACCACAAAATATGGCCCGGTGCGCACGGATCATGTGCTGTTCATCGCGGCGGGAGCCTTCACGAATGTGAAGCCGTCGGACTTGATTCCCGAATTGCAGGGCCGCTTTCCGATTCGGGTCGAAATGGACAGGCTGGGTGCCGAGGAGTTCCTAAGAATCTTAACCGAACCGCGCAACGCGCTGATTAAGCAATATGTTGCCCTGTTGGAAACCGAGGGGGTTCACCTCTCCTTCACACGTGATGCGCTCAAGGAGATTGCCGCTACGGCGTATGAGGTTAACGAAAAAACCGAAGATATCGGCGCACGACGCCTCCATACCATTCTGAGTACACTCTTGGACGATCTGCTGTTTGAAGCGCCCACGGTCAAGAAGAAACACGTTTCCATTACTCAGGGCAGAGTACGTAAACGTCTGGATGACATCGTCGAAGACGAGGATTTATCGAGATTTATCCTCTAAAAATAGTCGCTTGTTGGTCCTGCCTTTGCATTCATTTCCTTTGTAATCTACACATTATCCATCAAAATATTGAAATTCAAGAACTTCTGATTCCTTGAGGTGCGCAAGCTATGCACGGAAATCGAGTTTTTGCATACTCTTCCAAATTCGATTCTACACAACATAAGTAAGGACAAACAGATGAGATTCACAGCACGGGTCCCTCTGGGAATTCTCGCGGTCATGCTGGCGGCAGTTATAATTCAGGCAGCTCCGGTGCAGGAGGCAATGACTAAACAGGTCCTGTCTGCGACACCTGATCGCACGGTAATGACGATGAGCTTCGATCAAGCAGCAGTCATGGATGCCATCTCCTTCTTGGAATTCGACCAGCAGCACCTTGACGGATATGGTGCAATGCTGGCTATCAACGGCTCCGAGGCGCCCTCAGTACGAATCCTTCACTATGAATTAGGGGAAGCCGCGCCAATAGGCTCGTTGGATGCAAATGAAATTCCCGCCACGGCGTCAGATATGATTCATGTCAGTGAACCCGCTGTTATTCACGGCTTGCAGGTCGTTTCCGTCGGTGTCTTTCCGCTGCTGAGAGACGGCAACGGAGTCGCCCGTGCAGTGCGCAATCTTGAGTTCGAGATCGAATTCACCGGCGGCGCGAGTACACTGGACGCGCCCGACTATTGGTCGCAGGCGTTCGAGCCGCTCTTCCGCACGATGGTGGACAATCTGGATGAACTTTATCCGAACCGTTCCTTGGCCAAGCCGGGGCGTTATCTTGTTCTGGGGCCGACAGGACTGCTCAGTCAACTCCAGGAGCTTTCCTTTCACTACCGTGACTGGCTTGATCTGAAACGGCGCAAAGGCTATCACGTTCAGGTCAAAACTCTGGCCGATGTGGCCGCTACGGTCGGCGATTCCACGGAAAGCTCAATCCGTGAGTTCATTCGTCAATCCTATGAAACCTCCTGGCTGCCGGATCTGGAATACGCAGTTATCATCGGTGACGTCACCGGTACCGCTGTCATTCCATCCCGATATATGCAGAATCCCGAGTATCCCGACAATCCGGAGAATGTTTCGATCGGCGATAACTTCTTTTTTGCAGTGGACGGCAGCGATTATATTGCCGATGTCTTCCACGGCAGAATCTCGGCGGAGACATTAACAAATTATGTTTCCTATTTTGCGAAAGTGCTCGGCTATGAACAAAATCCGTACCGGGAAAATCTACACTGGTTTGAATCGGCCTCCTGCATCGCCGGCAACTTCGCGGACGGCAGTCAAACTTACCCGGTCACTCCGGTCTGGAATATGAATTGGGCACGCGAAATCATTCTCCGGGACGGCTGTATCACGGATGCCGATACCTTCTATTATCATGATCTCACTGAACCACAAGGCGAGTGGACGATTCCGATAAAGAACGATATTCAAGCGGGAGTCTGCGCGGTATTCTATCGCGGCTATGCCAGTCAGCAACTCTGGCAATACCCCTGGTTCGGCAATACGCAAATCATGGAAATGAATGTCGAGACCAGGCATCCCGCCGTTTTCGGAATCGTTTGCGGCAGCGGCGACTTCGAAGCTTCACCATGCATGGGCGAATTGTGGACGACCGGCGTCGGCACGGTCCCGTCACCCAACGGTGCGATTATCTTCTTCGGCGCCAGTGATCTTCATACCAACACCCGCCATAATAACGCGATGCTCGCCGGCATCATTCGCGCACTGCAGGACGGCGTGCGCAGCGGCGGCGCGCTGGCGATGGCCGGCAAGCTGGAAGTATTCAAGCAGTTCCCGCTGGAATTGGATGTCGAAGGACTGGTTCATTTCTACGGCTTCCATGTGTTCAATCTGCTGGGCGACCCGGAAACACAGATTTACTTCTGCACACCAGGCGCGCTCGCTCTGAGTCACGACCCCCTTTCGCCCGGCCAGAACTTAGTGACACTTACTGTGCGGGATGAAGCAACTGCGCCTGTGGCCAATGCCGCCGTCACGCTTAGAAACGGCGATTCACAGGATATCGCATGCGGCATGACAAATGAGCAGGGCGAGGTCACGCTTCCGGCGGACTTAGCCGCCGGCGGAGAAGCGCAAATGTATGCCTGGAAGGCGGGCTACTTTTCGGACGACGTCAGTCAATCCATCGCCGCGACCGCCTTCGATCCTTATATCGCCACTGTCGAATGGGATGCGGGGCCCGACGATTTGCCGAATCCGGGCGAGACCGCAAATTTCAATCTTTTCATCGAAAACAGGGGAACGGCGGCGTTCACGCCTTCGTGCAGCATCACAAGCGATGACGAACGCATCAGCGTCACCTCAGGAACTGCCGCGGGCAGCGCTGTCGAACCCGGCGCAACAGTCAGTGTCGGACCGTTTACGATAGAACTTAACGGCTATCCCCTGCCTGATGGCCTAAGACCGTTGCTGGATGTGGCGATCACTGACGAATTTACCGCAAACCGGTTGATTGAGATTCCGGTGTCCGCTCCTGATCCGCAAATCTGGGCGGTTACCGTGAATGACGCCGACGGCATTCTTTCGCCCGGCGAGACCGCGACTATCTCTGTGTCTGTTGTGAATCGCGGCTCCGTGGAAGGCAGTGTTAACGGGCGAGTCGGCAGTTTTGATAATGGAATTACCATTACGAACGGCGACCTTTCCTGGGGCAATCTGCCGCGCGGCGAAGTTGTCCAAAGCACCATTGATTTCACCGCTGCGATTCCGGAAGATGCAACTCCGGGCCGTCAGATCGTGCTGCGCTTTACTTTTGAGATGAACGAAGTCGAATTTACGAGCAAGCTCAAGCTGCTGGTTGCCGGTGTTGTTACTGATACCATTCCGACCGGTCCCGACAGCTATGGCTACTATGCCTATGAAGATATCGACATCGGATACAGCAGCACGCCGACCTATAACTGGATCGAATTGAATTCGGATTCCGTCGGCGGTTCCTACGACGATCGTTACGAGATGCACGATGATACTCATACCGGTATCGAGTTGCCGACTCCGTTCACGTTCTACGGTCAAAGCTATGACAGCATCTGGATCTGCAGCAACGGCTGGCTGTCTTTCGGCTATGCGATGATGCCGGAATTCCGCAACTGGGAGATTCCTTCTCCGATCGGCCCTCCGGCGATGGTGTGTCCGTTCTGGGACGACTTGATTTCCTATGCCAGCACCGCCGTCTCGAACCTTGACACTCTGCACTATATCTACACAAAGCATGACGGCAATCGCTTTATCGTGCAGTGGCAGACGTTGAATCGCCGCGGGCTGGATACCGCTCCCAGCACCGACTACTGCACCTTTGAGGCCATCCTCGAATATGGCACGGGCGACGGTTCGATTCTCTGCCAGTACAAGCAAATCAGCAATATCGACACGAAACAGAACTATGCTTCGATCGGGATTCAGAATGCCGATCATCTGGACGGCTTGGGGCTGACCTATGCGAATATGTATATCGCATCAGTCGATACGATTCGCGCCGGACGGGCAATTCGCTTCACCACGACGCCGCCGGATGAGTATCTCGGTCAGGACGATCCGAATCCGAGCGGTCTGACTCCGCTGGAGTTCGCGCTGCATTCCGCGTTCCCGAATCCCTTTAATCCGACAACCGAACTGCGCTTCGATCTGACCGCGACCGCGCTGACAACGCTTCGCATTTATGATGTGCTGGGACGAGAAGCGGCAACGCTGTTAAATAAGAACATGACCGCCGGAAGCCATGCCGTACAGTTCAATGCGGCGGGACTGCCCTCCGGTCTCTATTTCGCGCGCTTAATTTCCGGCAGCGATGTTGCCGTTCAAAAGCTTATGCTCGTGAAATAAGTCCCGCAGCATATAGTATTCAGTCCGGCTAATCCAGCCGTTCGACTTGTGATCTTTCTAATACGGGCGGCCTCGGTGCCGCCCGTATTTTTTGCCTCAGGGTGTAATAAATCCAGATTCAATCTATAACCACGGGTACCATCATGAATCTTAACTATCATTCCCTCGCAAGTCTTGTTTTGCTGACGATTCTGCTCTCCAGCTTGTCCGCTCTAGCACAGGAAGATCCCCGCCTTTGGAATGCGGAGGGGATTGCAGTTCGACAAGGGACTTATCTCCAGTGGCAAAGAGCAACCGCTGTTAATGATCAAGGGCAAACCTGTGTTGTCTGGGCTGACACGCGATCGGGATTACGCAGTGTTTATGCGCAAATGATAGACACGGACGGATCACTGCTATGGGAAACCGGCGGGCTGCAGATCGCCAGCGCCGACTGGAATCTGTTCAATCCCGCCGTTACAGCAGTCAGTGACGGCTGGGTATTTGCCTGGCTTGCCGACGGTCTTTGGACCGGAGAAGGAATCTATTCCGCGCAAAGGCTGTATGCTCAAAAAGCCAACTGGAACGGGGTGAACCAATGGCCGGAAGGGGGTGTCGAGTTACTCTATGACCCGGATTATTATATTTGTGAAGATGATTATGGACTCCATCTTGTTCATGATGGAAACGGAGGAGCGCTCCTCACATGGCTCGACGGCTGGGGCAACTACGATATCTTTGCGGCTCGGATTTTAGCAAACGGAAGCCTTGATTGGGGCGGAGTTCTTGCTGTCACAACTATTCAAGGCTCGCAGATCCCTGAAACGGTCGTCTCCGACGGATCAGGAAATATGATTATAGCCTGGGCCGATGATCGCGATTTAAGCAATCGGAATATCTACGCGGCAAAGGTCATGGCAAACGGTACACTGCCGTGGGGAGAGGGAGTGAACGGTGTTCCGATTTGTACGGCTGCCAACAGACAGCTAAAGCCGCGACTTTGTCCGGATTTCACCTCCGGCGGCGCCTATTGCATATGGATCGACGAAAATCAGACCTACGACAGGGTCCTATATGCTCAAAGAATCAATGGCGCAGGGGCTTCGCTCTGGCAGCTTAATGGGATCCTGATCGGCGGTACACTCGGTGATAGTTATGCCAGCGTCGGCATCAAAGCAAGCGTTGCCGACGATATTCAGGATGGCTTTGTCTGCTGCTGGAACGATGTGCGAGAGAACGGAATTGTTAGCGAAGTGTATGCGCAGAAGGTCAATCCTGATGGAAGCATGTTGTGGGGTGAGAATGGAACGCTGGTTTGCGGCGACGCCGGACCTGCCGGAACCGGAAACACCAGAGACGGCTCGCGAATCATTTCTGATCTGGCGGGAGGCGCGATCATTAATTGGAACGACACCCGCAATAGCAATGGTAATACCTGCCAGTATGATCTCTACGCAGCGAGACTGAACAGCGGCGGCCTGCAACTTTGGGGAGACTGTGGAGTACTGATCGCTGATGGACTCGACGCGCAGCAAGATGCCGCTTTGACGCTCTCCGGCGCAGCTTCGATTGTGGATGCCCTCTATGTTGATGAAGCGTCCTCCGGTTCGCAGGATCTCAAACACCAGCGCATAGCACTTGCTGATGGCACCTTGCTGCTTGAAACCGCTGACATCCTATTAGCAGATCTCGATGGAAGCATAAGTGGTTATCCAAAGACAATCGAGATAGCTGATGATCGAGCTGCTATTGTCTGGGAAGATTGGCACGGCGGAACATATGGAACTGCATTGTACTATCAGATTGTCAATGCTGATGGTGAGTTCGAATTGCCGGTGCAGGGATCGCAACTTGTTCCTGACAATGATGGATACGAGCATTATGATCAGTCGGATGTGACTCTGACGAGTGACGGCAACGGAGGTTTTTATGCGGTGTTCGTCGATCTAAGAACAGGCGTTAGAGTAGTTCGGCTTGTAAAAGTTAATCAACAGGGAGAAATCACCTGCGATCCGGCTGGAGTCATCGTTTCCCAAGCTATAACGGATCAACAGGATGCGGTTGTTTGCCCGGACGGCAATGGGGGCTGCTATGTGGCGTGGTCAGAAAATGACTTAGGCTTCACTTTAGACGTTTATCTTCAGCATTTCGACGAAAACTGCCAAGCCACATGGTTTGATCCAGTACAATTAACTAGTGATGGAACGGTAGATGATGTAGTCGAAGGACTTGCGCAAAGCTCAGACTGCTGTATTCTGGTGTGGGAAACGGGCATTACTACTCAATATGATATTCATGCCGCGCGTGTCTGCCCGGGTGGCACTGTAGATTGGAATCGGACTGTGTGTGACGCTCCGCGACGGCAAGATAATAACTGCTTAATCGAAGACGGCAGCGAAGGCGTGTTCGTGTCCTGGTTTGATAATCGCCTTTTAGGGCACTCTGCTATTTATGTCCAGCATATCGACTCAGAAGGAAATGACATCTGGGAGTACAATGGCATGCGGGTAATTCTTTCTGACGAACCAGTGAACAGACCGATACAAGCTTTCTCCGAACAAAACGGCTTATATGTCATTTGGGAGGATTTCAGAAACGGCAGTAACTTAGATCTGTATGCACAGCGGATTGACGACGAGGGAAATCTTCTGTGGGACGAAGCCGGATTATTGCTTTGCGGGGAGTCGGGAGATCAACAAACCGCGTCAATAGCGATCAATGAGTCCGGCGGCGTTTTCGCGGCGTGGACGGATGGTCGCGGTTTCTGGGACGACATCTATGGCACGAATCTGCTTCCCAATGGACAGCCTTCGGATGAATGGTGGGAGGAAGGAAGCGGGGGTGTAATCTGTGAAATAGCGGAGCACCAGACCATGCCAGTGCTTGCCCCGCTTTCAGCGGATCAAACGCTGCTCGCCTGGGTGGATTGGAGATCGACGGAAAGAGAGCCGGTGATGGATTTGTACATGCAGAGCATAAACATCGGCATTATCTCAAAGGCGGAAACACAGCCTGAAATTGTTCCGAGTGCTTTCGCCCTGCATCAGAACTATCCGAATCCCTTCAATCCATCCACAACAATTGCATTCACGCTTCCACAGGCCGGACAGACTTCTCTGGTGGTCTATGATCTTTTAGGGCGAACTGTGGAAACGCTAATAGAAAAGCAACTCCCGGCGGGGAACTATCATACTTTGTGGAACGCGCAAGCGCTGCCGTCGGGCGTGTATTTTTACCGATTGACCTCCGGCGAATTCACGGATGTAAAAAAGACAGTGCTCATTAAGTAGATTATTACTTTCTGAATAGTCTCGGTCCCATACTATCAATAAAGGTGCTATCATGAATCACAGCTATCGATTTCCTGCAAGCTTTGCTCTTCTGTTGATTCTAATATTCAGTATAGCGGTTTACGCACAAGGAGATCCGCGCTTATGGGATGCGGAAGGGATTCCTTTGCGTCTCGGAGATCATTTGGAATGGCTGGGCTCGTCCGCGGTCAATGAATACGGCCAGACCTGCGTAACCTGGTGCGACGCACGCGAAGGCTACTGGGATGTTTATGCCCAAGTCATCGCACCGAACGGCAGCATGCTCTGGACTAACCGCGGAGTCGTTGTCAATAACTCAATCTGGCGGCAGGAAGATCCCGCCGTCATTGCGGTCAACGGAGGCTGGATTATCGCCTGGTTAGATTGGCGGTACGGAGACCGTTTCCACTACACTCCGGCAATACCCCAGTGCGCGGTATTCGCCCAAAAACTATCCATGTCCGGTGAAAGACTGTGGGCCGATGAGGGAGTTGAGGTTCATCTGGCCGATGACTGGTATGTCCGCGACGTTTCCTTGCGACTGAGTGCTGATCAAGGCGGCGGCGCGATTATCGGATGGCGTGAGTATATACCGGCTGAGGGCTACAGTTTTAATACGCAACGTATCAATGGCGCGGGAACACTGCTTTGGGCTGAACCAGTCACCGTCACGACTGAATTGAACTGGAACTCCGATGTGCAAACGGAACGAGACGAGGCCGGGAATATGCTGGCGGTGTGGTTAGCCAGAGTGGATTCTGCCACAACAGGTGTTTTCGCCGCAAAAGTTACCCCTTCCGGCGTGCTGCCGTGGGGCGAAGGAGTCAACGGCATCCGACTTGGATCAGTACCGGGAAATTGCTTAAGCTTTGACATATGCCGGGATGAAACCACCGACGGCTTCTACCTTGTCTGGTGCGACCGGGGGACGGGATACGTTGATTATGCCTTTTCCGCCCAGCGCTTCGATGTCAATGGTATTCCTCAATGGGGAGACGCCGGAGTCCTGTTATTCGAACCGGATGATGAACTCTATGATCTGATCATTACGCCAAACTATTCCGGAGAAGAACAAGACGGCTTCCTGCTGTCCGGTCGCAAATCGGTGCCCTCCACGAGTCTCTTAGTCGTTCAAAAGGTTGACGCAAGCGGAACGCGGTTATGGGGGGAGGAGGGAATCGAGGTGGCTGAAATGTACTCCTATAGTTCATGGGATCAGCCTAAAATCCAGACTGATTTTTCCGGCGGCTGTATCGCGGTCTGGAGCCACAATGTCTATGATTCGGATGACGGTGAGCAGGGCTATTATCTGCGGGCCGCGAGAATAAGCGACTCCGGCGTTCCGCTCTGGGGAGAGGGCGGAGTAACCATACATAGTCATGATCTGGGCTGGCTGTTTATGGGTATACCGTCTTATGTGCGGAATTCCGATTATGTGCGCGCTTTCTATCAGGAACTCGATTATCTGGGCTATAAATCCATTTCCTTCGCTGATGGAAGCGCAATAACCGAATCTGCCGCACAAATTCTGCCGACAATCCATGGAGAAGGCAGTAATCCAAGCTTAATCGACTTGGAGAATTCAAGAATTGCTGTTCTGTGGTCGGACGAACGCAACGGCAACAGGCTTGTCTACTTTCAGGTTATCGACACCCTTGGCACTCCGCTGCTTGAGCCAAACGGCATACGGCTGGATCCGGATAACGATGCGCTGCCTCTTTCATGGTATTCAGGTATTCACACGTGCGGCGACGGGAATGGCGGATTTTTTGCTTCTGCGACTGTCCGAAACGGCAGTATCCATCCTATCATCCTGTACCATGTTGAATTTGATGAAACGATGGAACACAGCATTTCACGATTTATGGTAACGGACAGCGCCCGAGGCTACGACGATTATTTCTATCTTACGCCTGACGGCAGCGGCGGATGTTTTGTGGCCTGGGGTCGCTATACGCCTGATTTTGAGACAGAAATGGTAATGCAGCGTTTTAATGATGCGTGTGAACCGCTCTGGCCGGATCCCATGACATTAACCCCCAGTTCTCAACTATTGAAACTGGAGCAAACTTCCGACGGCTGCTGCATCGCTGTTTATAAATCAGAACGGGAAGACATCTGGGATGTGACCGCCATGAAAATCGATCAATCCGGAACGATTCTTTGGTCGATGGAATTGATCGACAATTCTTCCTATCATCCAGCGATTTCCTGTCAATCCGACGGCAACGGCGGACTATATTTCTGCTATGATAATTCCAACCTGATCGAGAATCCCGGAATCTACTTGCAGCATGCCGATGTTAACGGAAATCCGCAGTGGCCTGAGCACGGTATCCATGTTGATAACGACAACGGATGGGATCCCCATTTGCTCTTCGACGAACAATACGGACTATATGTCGTTTGGAAGGACGGCTTCGGAATGCGCGCGCAGCGAATAGACCTGAATGGAACCATGCACTGGGCTGAGGAAGGACTTCAACTCGCGAGCGACTATTATGCTGAAATTGAAGATCTGACCATCAATGCTGAAGGCGGTCTTTTCTGCCTTTGGACCCAATATGACGTATATAA
>JAHIZR010000010.1 GCA_018814465.1 bacterium
CTGTATCGTTCGTCCTGGGTGATCTGCTTATGGCTCATCGTGGCTCCTGTAACTTTGATCGGTTGACGGAACTGCAGAGTATAGGCGGATTGCCCTTTCTTTTTCCCTCTCTTTTGTCGCGTTTACTTTATGAATTCGGGGCATCCAACAATTGCATGGTGGGTACGATTTTTCGCGGGGCGAAAACTCGTCCCACATGCTGACGTTCGCGTCATGCTAACATGGAAATGTCATGATAATTTTGAAAACTATAATCATGATTCTCTGTTTTTCCGCAGCCGGATGCCGGAAGACGATGCGCTGGAACCCTGGCGAGGCTGGAGGATACGAGCAATTGGCGTTGCCGACCGTAACGCATACCAAGTCGGGGAAAGCCGGCGATCCCATCAACGTCGGTCTGATTGGAGAAGCAGAAGAGATTGTCCACGCTTTTCTCGCGGCAGACTGGCAGCCTGCCGATGTAATTAGTCTAAAGTCAACGGTTCGAATTTTGAAAGACGTTGTCTTTAAACGCAACGATCCAAACGCGCCCGTAAGCGATCTGTATCTCTGGGGACGCCCCCAGGATCTGGCCTTCGAACAGGAAGTCAACGGTTCGCCCCGCCAGCGGCATCATGTTCGGCTCTGGATCTCCGACATCACCGTGAATCGCAGGCCCCTCTGGATTGGAGCCTCCACCTACGATCGCGGAGTATACCTGCGAAAGTTCTCCCACCACATTGCGCCCGATATTGATGCCGAGCGAGCCCATCTTTTCGCCACCCTGACCCATGCCAGTCTTACCGCAGGAATCGTCATTGTTCCAGGAGCCGGCCGGACTGATCATGGTCGCAACGGCGAAGACGATCCGTTTTTTACTGACGGTCAAATTCATATCGGACGGTTGAAACCAATCGTAGCGGAAAAGCTCATGACTCAGGACTGAAATCAGACAACGCGCGTGAAATAACGGGGCCTGAGAAACAAGCCACGAGGAAGAGGTTACACGCGAACCAGCTTGCGGCAGCATGCGAGTGATAAAAGGGAAATATCTCGACCATATCGGCGGAGGTCTATCCCCGATCTTTAGACCCGACGGAATAAAGATGCTTACAATTGCCGGCTGTGACGTTCGAGTTCCAGAAGGGAACAGCTTTGCCGCCTGTTTAGATTGCAGATTGTAGTGGTCACAAATCGATGGCAAACGGATTCCCAGAATTTTTGAAAAGCACGGCAAAAAAAACAAAGCAAAGACTTGGGCTGGTAAGGGAATAATTTGGCGAACAAGGCGTTTGAGACTAACGTTTTCCGCTAGGCGCGGAAATCGTCGCCTCAACGCTGACGTTCGACCAATGAAAACGAGGGCATTGACAGCACGAACAGAAAGGGTATAGTTATTATACCATTATGGAATTTGAATTCAACGAGCAGAAAAGCAGGGCGAATAAGGCCAAACACGGCATAGATTTTATCGAGGCGCAAGCGCTCTGGAACGACCCGGATTTGCTTGAGATTCCTGCCAAGACAGAGGATGAGCCGAGAACAATCATGATCGGAATGATCGGAGAAAAACACTGGTCAGCCGTGATCACATATCGCGGGGAAAGGATCAGAATCATCTCCGTCAGAGGATCTAGGAAGGAAGAGAAGGATCTCTATGAAAGCTAAAGAACTTGAGAAGAGATTTGACGCAGGAGAAGACATTTCCAGACATCTTGATCTGGCTCGCGCAAAACGGACCAATCAAGAACCTCGCCGTGTAAATGTGGACTTCCCTACCTGGATGATACACTCCCTCGACAAGGAGGCAGACCGTCTTGGAGTTACTCGACAATCGATCATCAAGGTCTGGATTTCCGAGCGTTTGAAAGAAAAGACGGCCTGAGCAGAAATCGGTCGAACAATGCCATTGAGGGTAACGTTTTCCGCTAGGCGCGGAAATTGTCGCCTCAACGCTGACGTTCGCAGACAAAAAAACAGGGCGGGATGAGGAAGGCCGGCGGGACATCTCACTCAACGATCTGGGTATAATTGGCGTGCTTCATAACAAGGGCACATCTTTTGCATCGGATATGGCACGCATGATATGCTATAATGCTAATCCATTCGCGAAGAGTGCCCGCATTTAACGCAAAAGAATCCGGGTTCATATGAAATACTTGCCATATAAAGCCGCTGTTTCAGCGGTAGAGGACAATGAGAACAACACCAACCCGCATGGATGAAATCTTCGCCAAGCGCGCCAAACTTCTCGACGCAAAAGCCGAGCGAGCTGAAACACGCAGGGCTCGCGCACTTAAACTTGGGAACCAGAGAGAAGCGGATGGTGCGAAGCAGACCGCAGAGGAGGCGCACGACGGTGCCCGGCGGCTTCGCGCCAGTATCGGCCAATGATCCTGATCGAGTAGGGGCCGATAGTCCCCCCGTTCCCTCTAGCGGTTTTTTGAAAAGCCATCTACTGCTGATCGAAGAACCCAAATCCAAGAGACGAACAACGGAACACCTGACTTCAACTTTGAAATGCGACAAAAATTATAAATCATAATAAGCCTCCTCCGGGCAGAGAAGGTTCAAGACTTTCCTGGGTCTGTCGTTTAACTTTTCGGCAATCGCATTGCAGCCCAACTGAGTCAGGCGGCTCATAGACATCCGCTTCGGCAAATA
>JAHIZR010000116.1 GCA_018814465.1 bacterium
CACCTGGCCGGGAGTCGAGTTTCTCTGGCAAGGCAGCGATCCTGACAGCCGCTTGACCAACATCATTCCGCTCGAATACAGCTTCGCGCTTGTCAATGCCGAAGGCGATTCGATGGAACTGCCCGTCTATGACGACAGCTCGCATGTCATTGGTTATCGGGCGGGCTGGTCCGACTGGACGGCCGGCACACAAACCATTCTCTACGGGCATCCGACGGGAGATTATAACTTCTTCCTGAAATGCCGTGACGACGGCCTGACGGAATCGGAAATCGTGCGCGCCGAGTTCTATGCCATCAAACCCCAACGCGATAAATTCCTGCTCGTCGTGGACAGCAACGCTGAATTGACTCCAATCGACCGCGTTCGCATGGGTCGCGAACCCGACCTCATCATGAACTTCTACAATGGCGAGAACGGCGTGGTTGAAGACGCCTTCCAAATCGCGGAACAGCTGCGGACAAATCCGGATGTGATTGCCAGTTCTCCGAATCAGGAGATGATTCCTTCACTGGGCAACTATGATGAGCAAGTTGTATTCTTACAGAACCGAAACGATGATCCATTGCCCTACAGCTTCATTCATCAGTTCGAAACCATCTGGATTATTGACGATGACAATGCGGCAATTTCACCCACCGTCGCTCCCCTGCGCAAGCAAGTGCTGATGGATTTCATGAATGTCGGAGGCAATGTCATGCTCACCGGACGGCGTATCCTTAACGGCCAGTTTGCGATGAATATCGGCTCCCCTCCCGATCAGTTCTTCGCGAACTACTTCGATCTTGCCTCTGTTAATCCCAAAGTCGCGGATGCTTTCGACGATTTCCAGGGCTGCGCCGCCGGCAACAGCGGATACCTTCCCATTCAACTGAATCCGGATATTATGGACAGTTTGATGTGGGGCGCGAATACCTTTGACTGTCTGCCCGGTGTGGAATGGTTCGGCCGCACGACGGCTCGAACCGGCTATGACTTCAGCGTCACACTCATGAACTACATCTCCTGCACCATCAATGATGAGTTCTTCATCACTGATGTTGATCTCGACGTCAAGAGCTCTACTCCTGCGCTGGCGATTCTTTCGATTCCGGAAGATTCCAGTTGGAACCGCATCCTTGATGTCACCCGCGTGTATAATGTCACGAAAGATGTCTACGGTGACTTTATGTACGTCAATCCGAATTCGAGCGGCACCCTGACGCCGGATCCTGAAATTTACGTGTCCACTCCCGCCTATGCCGGCGCATGGGTAAACGATGATGTCCTTGAAGTCGACTTCCATTATATTCCGATTTCGGTAGACCACGACCAGCCGGTGGGAGAAAGATTCGCCCGCATGGACGGTGTCACGGATATTACCATTCACCCTGACGGCAGTATCGAAATCCACATTACCGCCAAGAGCAGGTTTAAAACCAGCTTGTACACATTTCCGCTTTCCTTCATGGACAATACTCCGGTCGAAGAAGGCGTGCCCTGGGCGCCCGAAATCGGACCCGTCGGCCCCGTCACGTTCCTGATCGCAGTCGAAATGCTGTGGTTCAAGCAGTCCGTTGATTTTACGTTCGAACAAGGCTAAGCAATTTCATTTTGCGCAGTATTTTTACTCTGCTTAAGCATGAAAAAGACCGCAGGGGTACAACCTGCGGTCTTTCATATTACAAAGTTAGGCGCACATGAATAAAGGATTTCGCTGGAGCATTCTCTGGGCAATCGCTTTGATCGTTTTCGCGATCGCCATGCCTGCCGGACCATGGACAATTGATGACAGTGTCAAGCGCATCGCCGCGGAACAGGCCGAACGCTTCCCCCCGTTAGTCGTTGTCGATGGTCCTGTGCGCAGCGGACTGCAGGATCATGGCGACTTCGCTCCGCTTGCCGAACCCTTCGCGAGGCGCGTCAACGGCGGCTTCGCGCTCGGTTTTTCCCCACTGACCCGGTTGCTCTTCGAACTCTGGTATTTCGGCGGAGAGTGGCTGGCAAAGCTCTTCCTCCTTTTGATCGGATTGATCTTGTGGTGGGTGCTGGCTCGCAGCGGAATCGAGTACGGCTTTCTGTTGCTGCCGCTGACTTTTTATTCACTCGTGCCGTGGGAGCATGCTCTGGCTTGGCTCTTAAGTTGGGGAGCATGCTGGATCATTCTGCTCAGATCTGAAGAAAGCAAACGCGAGTCCTACCTCCTCGCCGGTATCGGTTTGGCTTTTGCCGCGGCGCTGCGGCCCGAAACACTCTTACTCGCTATCGGGCTGATCATCTACTTATTCCTTGGCAAGAGAACAGGATCGGCTATTGCTCTGACCACAAGTTTCGGATTTCTGACGGTTGTGTTCGCCTTGCTGTTCAAGCTTGCAGCCGACTCGGCGGCAGTGCAGATTTCACTGAATTATTCCTCGCTTAGCTTCCCAACTATAATCAGAAGTTTCCCCGGAAAATTCTATGACTTGATCTTATCATTCAGCGGCAACTGGATGGAAACGCTTCTGCACCTGCTGCTGCTCCTGATCGCAGCCGCTCTTATTCTGCTTGCTCAGCGCAAAAAAAACCAGCAGCTGCTCTTCGTTGGAGCGGCATTGCTGGCCGTTTCGTTTCTGCTTTTCACATTTCGCCTCTGGTCGAACGCGCTGCCGCCGCTGTACTTACTCCATTCCGGCTCCATGCTGGTCGCACTCCCTTGGATGCTGCTGCTGCTGCTGCCCCCCTATCGAAACCGCCCCGCCTTCTGGCTCGGCGTTACGATTATGGTCATCGCCATTCTACTCGCACCCCTCTCGCAGGGAGTGCATTGGGGGCCGCGCCTGCTGCTGTTTGCTGTCCCACTCTTCATTATCGATCTTTACAGGTCGGACCGTGCCAAAGGATGGCTGTTCAATGCCCTGCTGATTCTCACGCTGGCTCATACGGCAGGTTCCGGACTGCTGGCCTACGCGCGCGCTTCGGAAAGTTCGGATCATATTCGGTATGTGGAACCCAAATTAGGCGGCATCGTCGTCTGTTCGACCCGCTCACAATGCCTGAATCTTGCTCCGCTCTGGAACGAACGTGAGTTCTTTGTCGCGTCCACTCCGCGCGAACTGCGGCAATTGCTGATCGAATTCCGGTCCATCGAAGTGGATACCATCTGGCTACATCTTGATGTCTTCGATCCGCTGTATGTCAAAGTCTTCCCCGATGAAAACCCGGTGGTCTGGCCCTATCGCATGACCATCGTTCAATCCGGCAAACTCTACACGACCCGCTGGCGATTATATGAGCTGATCATGAACCGCAAAGATCCGCGCTGGGGAGAAATTCTGGATACGGAAGCGGGGTACTTGATGGGCGAAAAGAGGTGGGAGAAGGCGGCCGAACTTGAAACGGAAGCAGTGGCGTTGCTGCCGGGGTCCGCAGCCATTCACTCGAACTGCGCAACCGCTCTGTCAGCATTAAATCAAAATGACGAGGCTATTGTTCAGGCCAGGATGGCGCTGGAGCTTGATCCTGAACTGGAGGAACCGGCGCTTCTGCTCCGGCACCTGAGGGCGACGCAAAAATCTGATTCCGCAACTCCCGAGCTGCTGCATAACCCGGATTCAATTCAAGCGCGCGATCCAGCTCCATAACCGCCTGCGTGGGATTGCCGGAACGGCCGTAAGCGATCGCAAGATTATAATGAGCCGCCGAGGTTTGGAAATACTGCACGGATTCCCGCAGATAGATCGTGGCCTGCTGCAGATTGTCCCGCTTCAGCGCCTGCACCCCCAGCGCAAGATAGAGCGAGGCTAAATTGCGGCGGGGATCCGCTGCCTGCGGGCGGAGCTTGAGCGCGGCAAGGTACGTGGACATGGCCCGGATCGTGTCACCCTGCAATTCGTAAATTACCGCAAGATTGTTCAGCGCCAGATAGTTGCTCGGATTGACTGACAGCGCTTCCGCATAGTGACTCTGGGCGGAGTCCGCCTGCCCAGCCCGATAGGCCAGCACTCCCAGATTCACATGCGCCATATCCGCCGGACCGCCGTACTGAAGACTTTTCCGAAAACTGCTTTCCGCCTTCTCCGGCTGCGCCATCGTCAGATAGGCATTGCCCTCCATGTAATAAGCCGATCCCGGAGCGGCGTCCTGCAAGTTCCAAGGATTCATCCAAGCCAGCGCTGCACCCGGAATCAGAATCAGGAGCGCCCAGCCCGTACCGCCCGCAAAACGCCGGCGCAGCGAAGATGCCATCCAAGTCAAGCCGCCCGCACTCAGCAAAACCAAGGGAGGAATGACCGGCATGCGAAAACGGCTGGTCACGAAAAATAAAATCACCGACACGGCAAAGAGGGCTGTCATTATGCCAAGAATGCGGGTCTCGGCGCGGGAACGGTAAACCCAGAAACCCAACAGAGACAACGGCAATAATACTCCAAGATTGAGATAAATCAGCTTGGGCAGCCACGGTGATAGTCCGGCGAAATAGCCGATATGTTTGTTGTTTGAGAGCTCGAAACGGTTGAAAAACAACGCTGCTTTTCGTACCATGAAGAGCACGGCGTCGCCAGGGTGATCTAAGATAAAGCTCCAGCCCTTTTTATAGTAAAAGCCGGACTGCGCGCCGGGTTTCAGTATCCGTCCGGTCTCGTGTTGAGCATAGCCAATCGCATCATCTTC
>JAHIZR010000117.1 GCA_018814465.1 bacterium
TGGCCTACGCTCTTGAAAACTGGAGTTCGGGCAAGCAGGAAAATCTATTGCCGCGCCTGTCCGAGCTGACACTGCCTGTGCTGCTGCTCGCGGGTGAGCAGGACAGTAAATACTCGGCGATTAATCAGCAGATGCACAGCAGACTGACTGGCAACTCTACGAATATCGTGATTCAGAATGCTGGGCATGCCGCGCAACTTGAACAGCCGGAACTCACCGCAGAATATATTAGATCGTTTCTTTCATGATTCAGGAATAGACCATGAGCAAATTCGACTGGAAGTCCGCCGGAGAGTACGCGGACATCAAATATGAAAAATGGACAGGGATCGCCAAGATCACGATCAACCGTCCGGAAGTCCACAACGCCTTTCGACCGCAGACGCTGTTCGATATGCAGCATGCCTTTCTGGATGCGCGCGAAGATCCCGAGGTCGGTGTCGTGATACTGACAGGCAGAGGAACAAAGGCCTTCTGCTCCGGCGGCGATCAGAAGATTCGCGGCGATCAGGGTTATGTCGGCGGCGATAAGGTGCCGCGGTTGAATGTGCTCGATCTGCAAAAGCAGATTCGTTCGCTGCCGAAGCCGGTGGTGGCGATGGTGGCGGGCTGGGCAATCGGCGGCGGGCATGTGCTGCATATCATCTGTGATCTGACGATTGCCGCCGACAATGCGCGCTTCGGTCAGACGGGTCCGAAGGTTGGGTCATTTGATGCAGGATTCGGCGCGGGTTACCTGTCGCGTCTTGTCGGCATGAAGAAAGCCAAAGAGATCTGGTTCCTCTGCCGTCAGTACGACGCGCAGCAGGCGCTCGATATGGGTCTTGTCAATACGGTGGTGCCGCTGGAGAAGCTGGAAGAGGAAACGGTGCAGTGGTGCAAAGAGATGCTGGCGCTGTCGCCGATGTCGCTGCGCTGTTTGAAAGCGGCTTTCAACGCGGAAACCGACGGCGAAGCGGGCATTCAGGAATTGGCGGGGAATACGACGTTGCTGTATTATATGACCCCGGAAGCACAGGAAGGCCGCGAGTCCTTCAAGGAGAAGCGCAAACCTGATTTCTCGAAGTTCAAGCGGCTGCCATAAAAACAATCGAAAGTCATGCGCCACACATTCTGGATATTCACTGCGTTGCTTTGCTTGCTGACGATACAAGCTATTGCGGCAGAAAAAGTCGATGCGGAATTCCGTTTGACAAATGTCAAAGCGGAGCATGTCACGGTGGCGGGATCGTTCAACGGCTGGGATGCGAATGCGAATGCGCTGCAACTGTATGATGATGTCTGGCAGACAACGATTCCGCTTGATGCCGGATATTATTATTACAAGTTTGTCGTGGACGGCAATTGGATTCCCGATCCCAACAATCCGGAGCGCGTGAACGACGGCGGGGACAGTTTTAATTCGATTTTGAAGGTGGGCGAGCCGCCTGTGCCGCAGCGTATTCGCGCCTCGGAGCCGCTGCCGCGCAAGAATCTCCCGCATCCGCTGCTGACAAGCAATCCGGAATGGGTTGAGCTTTACTGGTTCGCATGGGAGGTGCTGTGGAGTAAGGTGCATGAGGGCACGAAGGCCAACGGTTTTGTCAAGCATTATCTGGATGAAGGCTTCAACGAGCAAATCTATCAGTGGGATACCTGCTTCATGGCGTTGTTTGCGATGTATGGGCGCGATGTCTTTCCCGCGATGGAGTCGCTCGATAATTTCTATTTGAAGCAGCGCGCGGACGGCTATATTCAGCGCGTCTATCACGAAACCACGGGCGAGGAAGTGGCGGAACCGACGCCCGACGAGCCATTGGTAAATCCGCCGCTGTTTGCGTGGGTGGAATGGTTGAATGTACAGAGAACGGGCGATCCATCGCGTGTGCGCAGAATACTGCCCACACTGGTTCGTTATTATGAGTGGTTGCAGAATAATTGTCGTGCCGAGGAGGGACACGGTCTTTATTACAACACACCCTTAGGCAGCGGCATGGACAATACGCCGCGCGGGGAACTGGGCAAGGGCGGTTGGATTGATATGTCTTGTCAGCAAGCCTTGGCGGCGCAGTGCATCTCCCGGCTGGCAGCGATAATTCATGACAGCGCTCTTGTGGAACGGTTCGATAATGAAGCGCGAAGTCTGTCGGCGCTGATCGACAGCTTGTGCTGGGACGAGGAGCGGCAAGGCTATTTTGATTATCTGCCGTCGAGGGAACCCGGACCGGCGCGACATTTGGGCAGCTATTGGACGCTGCAGGTGATAGACAATAAAGAGCGGTTGAACAGCATGATTCAGCATTTGTTGAATCCGCAGTATTTCGCGCGTCCGCACATGCTGCCGACGCTGTCCGCCGCTGATCCGCAGTACGATCCATTTGGTCATTACTGGAAAGGCGGAGTCTGGGCGCCCACGAATTACATGACCGTGAGCGGCTTGGAAAGGCTGGGTGATCACGATACGGCTTACGAAATCGCGGTAAATCATTTAAACAATCTTTCGCAGGTTTTTACTGATTTCTTGCCCGACGAAGACAGCATTGCTTTCGAAGAACGCTACGCTGATGGTTATAAAACGCTGTGGGAGTGCTACTCGCCGGAGCGCGCCGCTCCTGCCACGCGCTGGGATAACACATTCTTTTCGCGGCAGGATTTTGTGGGCTGGACGGGTTTGGGGCCGATTGCGATGCTGCTGGAGACCGTGATCGGGATTGACGCGAACGCGCTCGATAACAAAATCGTCTGGCACATCAGACGCAACGATCTGCATGGAGTGGAGAAGTATTTGTTCGGCGAACAGCAAATAGACCTGCTGTATAATCCGCTGCGCATACCGCCGCAACTGCTGGTCACCTGCGAGGAGCAATTTAAACTGATTATCGAGCATAACGGCAAAACGATAACTTTTGACATTCCTTATAGTGGCACGCACAGTTTCGATCTGCCTGCGGGCGAATGAAGCAAGATTTCATCGATACAATGAAATAAAATCAGGATAAAACTCATCCAAAGACGAATGGGGTAATCATGCTGCGGGGCATTTTTTCAAAGCCATCTTTAATTGACGAAACACGGGACTTGCTGCGGCGCGCGCTGGACAATCCGCAGGGCGATTTTCGCGCCGGGCAATGGGAAGCGATTGAGCAGCTTGTCGAACAGCGGGCGCGGCTGCTGGTTGTGCAGCGCACCGGCTGGGGCAAGAGTATGATTTACTTTTTGGCCACCAAGCTGCTGCGCAAACGCGGCGCCGGTCCGACATTGCTGATCTCGCCGCTGTTGGCGCTGATGCGCAACCAGATGCTTGCCGCGGAACGGCTTCAGCTTCAAGCTGCAACGATTAACTCCAGCAATACAGAGGAATGGGATGCGGTGCGGGAACAGCTTAACCGGAACGAAGTTGATCTCCTGCTGATTTCGCCGGAGCGGCTGGCCAATGACAAGTTTCGAGAACAGACGCTCACGCAGTTCGTCGGATCGGTGGGACTGCTGGTGGTCGATGAAGCGCACTGCATTTCCGACTGGGGTCACGATTTTCGACCGGACTATCGGCGCATCGTACGCATCGTGCGCATGCTGCCGAAGAACACACCGGTGCTGACGGTTACGGCGACGGCGAA
>JAHIZR010000118.1 GCA_018814465.1 bacterium
CCAAGGCGTCCACAGAATCAGAATCGCAAAGATCAGTTGGAGTCCCGTGCCCCAAAAAACCACTCGCCACGGAAATTTGTCACGATGACTGCTCATGGCCCAGGCGATGCCAATCAGAATCGGAATGGCGATCAAAGATTGTATGCGCTCCATTTACTTTTCCTTCTTCGGTTCGGTGGTAAGCGACAGCTGTTCATTGGTCGGCGGCTGCGGCGGCGGCGGCACGAAGCACACCCGGCAGCGCGGCTCATAAGCGTCATATTCTCCAACCAGCACCAGCTCGTTGGAATCCACGATGCGCTGTGTGTGCTTGGCGGGATTGCCGCAGCGCACACAGATCGCCAGCATCTTGTCAATATATTCGGCGATCGCCAGCAACTGCGGCATCGGCTCGAAGGGCAGCCCCCGGTAATCCGTGTCCAGTCCCGCGCAGATCACCCGTTTCCCCGCATCGGCAAGTTGCTGCACAACATGCACGATATCCATGCCGAGAAACTGCGTCTCGTCGACACCGACCACTTCGGCGTCCTTCGCGAGTTCCAAAATTTCCCACGGCGAGTCCACAATAATCGACTCGATCGTGTGACGCGAGTGACTGACGATTTCCTTTTTCGCATAGCGGTCGTCGATGCGCGGCTTGAAGATCGAGACTTTCTGCTTCGCGATTTTGGCGCGCGTCAGCCGGCGAATCAGTTCTTCGGTCTTGCCGGAGAACATCGGTCCGCAGACGACTTCAATCCAACCGGTATTTCGTGGCAGATGATACACTATTATTATCCTTCGTCCGGTGGAATTAGCGGTTCGATAAGCTTTATCAGTTCAGATACTGAGAGATTCGCCGCCTTCCAGACTTCCTCCAGTTTGATCAAATCATAGCCGTGCACCATGCGATGCCGCATATTGATGATATCCTTCCATTGGATATTAGGATGCTTGTCCCTGAATTCCTTGGAAACATGGTTGGCGGCTTCGCCGATATTCCCGATTTGCAGAATCACAGAGTCCTGCTTCTCAAGATTCTCTCTGAATTGATCATAAGTGACTCCCGTCACGGAACGCATAACTCTGCGGGCGGCAATCAGCATGGATAACAAATACCCTTCATCACGCGGCATAATAGGTCCGGCTCGATTTAAGGATGTTCTTGCGGATAATATAATTCTCGCTTCTTTCAACGGATGGTTTAGTGACAAGATCCACCGTTCGTCCGAATAAGCTGCTTAGCTCGTCTTCCATCTCGCCCAAGTCAAAGAGTCCCCACCCCGCATTCTGCGCGAAAGTCACCATGACATCCACGTCGCTGTCGGAGCGAAATTCATCCGTCAGCACGGAACCGAACAGCGAGAACTCGACAATCTTCCATTTCCTGCAGTATGCTGCCAGTTGTTCTTCTGAGATCTTTAATCGCTTCTTTACTATGTCGTCGAAGTGTGTCATGAATGTTAGATATGACCTGATTTGTTCAGTCGCCTCGTAGTGTCATTTCGCAAAATCCTTCGCGTCGAAATTCAAGCCGATGCCGAGGTAAACCTGAAAATATTCCGGGTGAACTTCGACCGGACCATATTCGAGCGGCACCGGCACCGAGTAGCTCTTCAGATAGCGCACACCCACATCGACATAGACGCGGCTGTGCACCAACAAGTCCAAGCCCAGCGTGATATCCTGACCGAAGACCCATTTATCTTCGCCATAAATCTCCTGCCGAATGACGAGATCGGGATCGTAATCGTCTTTCACTTCGGCGTCGATACTGAAGCCGTAATTGATGATCGCTAAGTTCATTCCGATGTGCGGCCTCAGGAAGCCGCGGCCGTGGCCGCCTAATTCCGCGCCGACGAAGAAGCGCGTATAGCGCTGGCGAATTTTGTGATCGACGCGCAGCAGCGTGGTCGGCTCGATCAGGCGTTCGGTGTCCGAGTGCAGATCGACATTCTCCAGCCCGATCACAAATCCGAACATATTAAACGGCTTCTTCCCTGCTCCCACGAAATGAACACCGTAGCCGACCGCGCCGTCACTGTATTCTTCGGCGTCACTGCCGTTCGGCTCCATATAGATGCCGTGGAGTCCGAGCTTATGCGCGTCTGCTGAATTCACTCCCGCCAGCAGACCCAGCGCGAGCAGCAGCATTACGGAAAGGAAAGTGCGTGTCATGTGATTTCGGTTCTTCATTGCGCGCCTCATAGGTTTATCTCCCCCCGTTCACGGGGGGACCAAGGGGGGTCTCTTCTCTCCCCCCATTTAGTCGAAGACAAATGGGGGGACAAAAGGGGGGTTGCCTTTCGTCTATCTATTTGACACGCAAAATATAGAATGGGTGTAGTGATTCATATCTCCCCCCCGTTCACGGGGGGACCAAGGGGGGTTCGTGATTTCTTCGTAGCGCGCGGCTTGACGCGCTCCCCTATTCCGAGGCCACGGGCTTCAGCCCATTGTCGCAGTCAGCATCAAGGGGCTGAAGCCGCCTTGCCTCGCATTAATATGTAATCGCACTGCCGTGCTCGGCTACGAAATATTCTCAATTCTCCAAGCTGACACGATATATCGTATCCCTTCAGCGTGCAACTTCACCGTGTCATTCTGAAGGCCGCATCATCATAATCCATCCGGCTCTCCCCAACCTTGCGGCCTGAAGAATCACAGCCCACCTGCCGCGCTTGCTTTATTTCTTCTCTTACTCCCCCCCGTTTCGTAGAAGACAAACGGGGGGGTAGGGGGGGGTAATCTTCGTCTACGCAAACCCGGCGGCATATCTCCAGATTTGCCCCTCTATCACTTTCACTGACGGTTGA
>JAHIZR010000119.1 GCA_018814465.1 bacterium
TAACCTGCCTCATGCGGCAGCATCTCGCGCAGCACATCGGAATGACCGCGGCTGTGGCCCAGCATATCCACGAAATTAAACACCATCGACACCAGCCTGCGATCAAAGAACTGATTCACTTTCTTCGCATTCTGGTTCGCTTCCTCAGGATCGAGTACTTTTACATAGCGCGGTTCCGGATCAAGAGTAATCTTCAGATTCTGCAGTTGATGATCAAGCAGCTGCCGCTCGAAACGGTTCGACGAGCCTTCGTCCTCATCACTCTTCTTCCAAAGGTCGGGATAAATCTTTTCGATCTCGCCGGGATAGAGTCCTGCAAAGAGCGCGTTCCGGCTGTAGGGCGTCGCCGAAGGCAGAATCGAATAGTGATAGTCCCGCGAGATGCGAAAGTCATCATACAGCATCGGCTCAATCGCCATCCACTGATCCACGCGCATGCAGTCGATCACCAGAAACAGCACTTTCTGGCCGTCCTTCAAGCGCGGCGCGATAAATTTCTTCACGACATCGGTTGACATCGGCGGCGCGTCCGACTTGCCCCACACCCAATTCTCGTAGTGGGTTTCCACATACTTGCAGAACTCGACATTGCACTCTTCGCGCTGCCCTTCGAGCGACTGCTTTAAGCCTTCATCAGGCACGCGGTCCAGTTCGTTCTCCCAGCCGCACAGCCTGCTGTGAATTTCCGCCCAGTCCTGCCAGTCAGGATTCTCCATCAGCCGCATCGAAATCTGCCGGAACTCCGTTAGATAATCGCGCGTCACAATCTTCTGCGCGATGGCTTGCTTTTCGATGACTTTCTTGAGCGCGACCAGAATCTGCGTCGGATTGACCGGCTTGGTCAGATAGTCCGCGATCTTCGAGCCGAGCGCGTCGTCCATCAGCGACTCTTCTTCCGACTTGGTGATCATGATAATCGGAATGTCGGGCCGCGATTCCTTGACCTTGATCGCCGTTTCCAGACCATCCATCCCCGGCATATGCTCGTCGAGCAGCACCACATCGAACGGCTCCGACTGTGCGCATCTCACCGCGTCCTCGCCGTTCGTCGCCCGTGTCACTTCGTAACCGTGCTGATCTAAAAACAGCACATGCGCTTCGAGCAGATCAATCTCGTCATCCGCCCAGAGAATTTTCTTTTTGGTTGGTTCTGACATGTAAAAAATTTAAGGATGAAATATGAAGGATGAAGGATGAAACCGGAATGCGGAATCAGATCATCCGAAAGCTTAGTAATTCTGTCGCGGCGGCGAATCTCCAGATTCGCCCCTTTATTATAGAACCGACGGTTGAATCTGGAGATTCAACGCGGCGGTTCTCACCGTAGCTCCCAGCTTGCTGGGTCTTTTCCGCCGAGCCGGATCAAGCAACGAAAAACTACTACTGACGGTCTCCGACCGTCGGTTTGCGCAACCCGGCCGGAATCTCAAATCGTACTGCCGTGCGCGGCTACGAAAGAGCGGACACGATTTATCGTGTGCCTACCAAAGAACGTGTGCAATAGGCGGTATCCCTACATTGCAATCATCATTTGTCTTGTCATCCTAGAAGGAACTCTCTTCTCGTAAACTATTTGAGCAACACGAGTTTCTTTGTTATTGTCTGTGCACCCGCCTGCACTCGTGCAAAATATACTCCGCTTGGCAATCCCGCAGCGTCTACCTGTATTGAGTGTTCGCCCGCGGTCATTCTACCCTGTGCAATTTTCTGCATATAGCGCCCCGTGATGTCGTATAATCCAATTTCCACATCTTGCACTCCCGATAGTGAAAGTGTCAGTGTTGTTACTGGATTGAAGGGATTAGGATAGACGGAAATCGAAAATGTTGTCGGAATAACTGGTTGTGATTCGGAATTTGTTATTGCATCTTCAGTGCAGATAACCAATGCGTTCTTGCTGATAGAGTCGTCGTTCCAACCACACAATACCAAACCTCCGTTTGCCAGAGGTTTTGTGTCATTGAGAAAGTCGTTGTATTTGGTACCAAATCGCCGTGACCATAATGAATCACCTTCAGA
>JAHIZR010000120.1 GCA_018814465.1 bacterium
AACCTGATATTTCTGATCAGTCTCAGATGGAGGATCTGGACAGGTTCTTAGCTCTGGTGCTGGAACAGAGTATTTCCCGCACATTCGAGGTTCTAAACGTATCGGCCATATTGGGCGAAAGTGTGACTTAGTAAGTTTTTTTGGTTTCTGAGGGATCTTTAAACTGCTTATCGATGTTTTCCGCTTCCTTTCATTCACACAGTCTATACCGTCAACCAGCACGCTTTCAATCGTACTAATCAACGCTTGCGCTTCTTCAGTTTCCTGCCTTGCTTTTTCGCTCTTGTCTATTTCAGAATCCATGTCTACTTCTCCCCATTCTTCCCTTTCTCCAACTCTTCTTGGTTGGATAAACAGACTTCTTTTTCAGCATGGCCATGAAGCCATCGTTTTTATATCTCTTCAAGTCAATTGTTAAGCCGTACTTCGTCACAAACCAGCTTCCGCCGCCGCCATCGTATCGAAACGCAAACTCGCCCGGCCACTGTCCTTCGTTCGCCACGAAAAACGCGGAACGGGATGCGGGCTGGCTGATCGCCGTTGCTGCAAGAAACAAGCAGCAGAGCAGTAAGAGGCTGGATTTGTTCATTGTTCATCAGTTGAAGGTTGCTCTGCAACCGGGCTCCATTCACCGAAAGCCGTTGCCGTGATCTTGACTGGACCACGGCTTGTCCAACTGTGATCGTAGTTGTAATTCCATCCCAGATATTCGGAAGCTCCGCCGCCGGATGTCGTAATCAGAAACCGGTTGCTGATTTTTCCGATGGAACCTGCAACCTTCGCCGGTTTGTCGCTGTCACCGCCCTGTGGATCGACGTGAACCCAACCATACCCCGGCAGATAGACTTGGCTCCAGCGATGGAACACTTCATCCGTCGATGCCTCATCTCCCCGAATGACTAATGAACCGACATATCTTGCAGGTATCCCCGCCGCGCGGCACATCGCGATGAAGAGGAATGTATATTCACTGCAGGAGCCGCTGCCGCGCGTCAGCACTTGCGGCGCGACGTTCCAGCCTCCGGCCAGTTCGTAGTGCAGATGCTCCCGAATATATTTATGAATCTTCCGCATCATCCAGTAGGGATTCTTTTCATCGCCAACCGCTTCGGCGACAGCCTCTTTGATAATCGGATCATCGATGCGATATTTGTCTTCATCAACGAGATAGTCAGAGCGGATTTCCTTCGGTATTTCCTTCAGCGAACCCACTTTGTGCGGATAGATAAACCAGCGCGTATCAGCCAATTCCGTCGTCAATGTCATCACGATCTGTTCGCGCGCGAGCGGATTCAAATCATTGAAATGGAAATGCGCAACCGGCTGCTCCCAGCGGTCTTTGATATTATCATAAGACCGCGGGCTGAACGTAATGTCTCCCTGTATCTTTTGATTCTCCAATTCAGAGGGCACGGCAAGATAAACATCCAGCGTGGGAACCGGTCCCGGTCCGTAGTTGCGAAACTCGTAGGTCAATGTGAGATCGAGAGTATGCGAGTCGGATCGTTGGAAAGATTCCTCATCATCGATGACCTGCTCATAAATCGCGCGATCCTGATAATCCACACTCCACAATACATTTCCATCCGTCGCCAAACCCCGCACGTATTTCCCCGGAGAATCAAGCGCGAATACGATTTCGCCGTGTTCCGGCTCAAACAAGTAAATCTGATCGTTCAGCCGGTTCCCGCACCACAAATAACCGTTCCATGAAGTCAATCCGGTCGATCCTCGGGATGCCGCCGGGTATGCAATGACGGTTGTTCCGTCGTCGGTGGAAATCTGACAAAGGAGCGACTCGCTATCGTCAGCTAACCAGAGATTCTCGCCGTCCCACGCCAGACCCTGCGGATTCGAAGTCGGCGACTCGAAACTTCTCACAGTGATCCCGGTGATGGGATCGACCTTTGAAATGCGCGACTCTTCTCGATCCGCGCACCAAAGATAACTTCCATCCCAGGCTATTGCACTGATATCAAATCCCGGCGAGGCTAACGCGGTAATGATTTCCCCCGAGTTCGGATCAAGCGCATACAAACTGTCCGTCAGCCGGTCAGCCACCCAGAGCTGTTTCCCGTCAAAGGCTAAACCCGTCGGAGCATGACCGGGGGCGGGAATGGATCCCAAACCATCGCCGGGCGCAGCGCTGACAATGCTGCTTGCGATAAAAAGATACAGACAATTCAGAATGAAAATGAGGACTGTTTTCATGACGATGCCTCCTGAGGCAACGGATTTGAATCAGCAGCAGGGATGGAGCGAACATAGGG
>JAHIZR010000011.1 GCA_018814465.1 bacterium
GTTTGTCTTCGACGAAACGGGGGGGAGTTAAGAATATATCGCCGTTTGTCTGCGACGAATCGGGGGGGAGTTAAGAATACATCGCCGTTTGTCTGCGACGAAACGGGGGGGATAAAGCAGAGATCTCTTAGAAAAACAGAATCGAGGGCATTATGAAGCATTGGATGGGTATTGTAACAATGATCGGAATGCTCTGTTTGTTCATCAATTCAGCGCATGCCGAGCCGTTAGGGGATTATACGGCGCATGAGGTGACGGATTCCTGTTTGATTATTTGGGCGGGAAGTGCGGCGGTGATGATCGCTCCGGCAGTCAATGATATCGCGCGGATTTCCTTTCATCCTGACGGCAATTTGACGAGGGAACCGTCGCAGGTTGTGGTTCCGCAGGAGGATAATTTCCCATTCACGGTACAGGCGAGCGAGAATTCGCTGAATTTTCTCATGGGTTCTTTAGCGGTGCATGCCGATTTTTATCCGCTGCGCTTTCAGTATTCGTTCAATAGTCTGCTGATGGTCGCGGATGAGGATGGACTCTATACAGACGGCACGGCCAAAGGGGTGCGGTTTACGATGCAGCCAATGGAGAATTTTTACGGCGGCGGCGAGCGCGCGATCAATATCAACCGGCGGGGACAGCGGCTGGACTCCTATAATCAACCTCATTACTGCTACGGCGACGAAACGGAGAATCTGAATATCACGATTCCCTTCGTGCTCTCGTCCGACAATTGGGGCGTGCTGTTCGACGGCAACTATCCGGGGGTTTTCGATTTCGGCGCGACCGATCCGGGTGTCTTCGATTATCAGGTGGAAGACGGCGATTTCTCCTATTACCTGATCACAGGCTCAGATATGCGGCATGTGATGCAGAAATACGTGACACTAACCGGCAAGGCTCCGCTGCCGCCGCTGTGGGCGCTGGGTTATATTCAGTCGCGCTACGGCTACGAATCGGAAACGCAGGCGCGCTCGGTGGTAACGACGTTCCGCGCTATGCAGATACCGCTGGATGCGCTGGTGCTGGATTTATACTGGTTCGGCTGGGGTCAGATGGGCGATTTCGATTGGGATTTTAGCGCCTTTCCCACGCCGCAAAATATGATGGCGGATTTCTCCGCGCAGGGCGTGAAGACAATAGTGATTACGGAGCCGTATGTCGTGACGACATCCGAGAATTACGGTCCGGCGGCGGCGCAGGAATTATTCTGCACGAACAGCGAAGACGAGCCTTATCTGCTTGAAGATTTCTGGGCAGGCAGCGCGTCACTGCTGGATATTACGGACGAGAACACGCGCGATTGGTGGTGGGAGTTTTACGAAGACAGAGTGAATGAAGGCGTGGGCGGCTGGTGGAGCGATCTGGGCGAGCCGGAAATGCACATCGGCGATATGCGGCACGAAGCGGGCTTCGCCAACGCGGTGCATAATCTCTATTCGCTGCAGTGGGCGAAACTGCTCTATGACGGCTATCAGGCACACTTTCCGGAACAGCGCATGTTCAATCTGATTCGCTCAGGCTATGCCGGGATGCAGCGCTACGGAACGTTTCCCTGGTCGGGCGATGTGCAGCGCACGTTTTCAGGATTAAGCGCGCAGCTTCCGATTATGCTGAGCATGGGACTGTCCGGCGTGGGCTATATGGGATCGGATTTGGGCGGATTCAGTTGCGGCGAACTGGACTACGAACTTTATACACGCTGGATGCAGATGGGTGCCTTTTCACCGGTGATGCGGGCGCACGGCTGGGGCGAGATCACGGAGCCGATTTATTTCCCCGAGCCGACACGCTCGATTGTGACGGATTATATCAAGCTGCGCTATCAACTGCTGCCCTATAATTATTCGCTGGCGTGGCAGAACTCGCGTGACGGCGCGCCGCTCGTGCGGCCGCTGTTCTGGGAGTTCGACGATCCCGGCTTGCAGGATTGCGATGATGAGTATATGTGGGGATCGTCATTTTTAGTGGCACCGGTGTTAGAGAGCGATGCAACAACAAGGAGTGTTTATTTGCCGGAGGGTGTGTGGATCGATTACTGGACGGAACAACGTTATACGGGCGGCTTAACCATTGCAGCGGATGCGCCGATTGAAAGAATGCCGTTGTTTGTGCGCGCGGGGAGCATTATTCCCATGACGCCGCCGGTGCAGTCGACAGAATACTATGACGCTGATACATTAACGCTGCACATCTATCCCGATCCGAGTGATTTGCATACCACATCCGAACTCTTCGTCGATGACGGACATTCGCCCGCTGCGATGGCGAACGAGGAATTCTATCAATACGAGATTTCCAATGTATTCCATAGCGGATACAATTCAGCCAATTTCCTGCGCTCTGGACTCGGTTACTCAGGGTCCCCTGATACGGTACAGATATTCTGCGAATTTCATCGAGCGGCAATGCAACCGGACACGGTTTGGGTGATCCGCGAGTTAATGCCGACTGAATTCACACCGGCTGCAACTATGGAGGATTATTGGGCAACGGACAGTACCTATTACTATGAGGAGGATGAGGCGCGGCTGTATGTGCGCTTCAAGTGGGATGGCGCTCCTGTAGAACTTTACTTAGTTGGATTAGGGCTGCTCGACGGTTCACCGCAACCACCAACACTCCCGGCGAAATTCAATCTGTTGGCAAATTATCCGAATCCGTTCAACGCTGAAACGACGATCCGGTTTGAGTTGCCGCAAACGGAAAATGTTACGCTGGAGGTGTTTGACATTCAGGGTCGGAGCGTGACGAAACTATTGGCGGATGCAAGAATGAGCGCCGGACCACATGAATTGAATTTCAATGCGGAAGGTTTGGCGTCGGGAATTTATTTTTACCGGCTGACAACGAATGCAGATTCGCAGAGTAAGAAGATGGTGCTGATAAAGTAAACTTGAAACCTGAAATATGAAGCAAGACTCTATTCAATCATCAACGGAGTTGCCGCGCGGACTCAGATACTACGATGTGATCGTGGGATTGTTCGTGGCGGTGCTGCTGATCTCGAATATCGCGGCGACGAAGTTAGTCGGATTCGGGATTTTTCCCTTCGACGGCGGGACACTGCTGTTTCCGCTGAGTTATATTTTCGGTGATATTCTGACCGAAGTGTACGGCTTCGCGCGGGCGCGGCGGGTGATCTGGCTGGGCTTTTTGGCGAACGCGCTGGCGGCGGTGACGTTCTTGGTGGTGAGCAAGCTGCCGGCGGCGGAAATCTGGGAGCATCAGGCGGCGTTCGAGGCGATCTTAGGATTCGTGCCGCGCATCGTGCTGGCGAGTTTTATCGCTTATTTGTGCGGTGAGTTTTCCAATTCGGTTATTCTGGCTAAGATGAAGATCGCCACCAAGGGCCGCTGGCTATGGACGCGCACGATCGGTTCGACGCTGGTCGGCGAAGGCGTGGACACGGTGATCTTCGTGGTGGTTGCCTTCGCGGGGATCGTGCCCATGCGGGAACTGCTGCTGATGATTGCGTTCAATTA
>JAHIZR010000121.1 GCA_018814465.1 bacterium
CGATGAAGTCGAGTCCGGCTATGTATGGACCGACAACGAAGCGGTTAATGAGCAGGTTGCATTGGCTTTTGATCGCTTCCATGACCGGCAGTTCAATCTGGAAACGGAGATTAAGAACGAGAAGTACCGTATTCAGGTCGGTGACGAATTGCCTCCGGGTATCGTGCAACTCGTGCGAGTCTATGTGGCGCAGAAGCGCAAGCTGTCTGTCGGCGACAAAATGGCGGGCCGTCACGGAAACAAAGGTGTTGTCGGCAAAATTGTTCCGGTCGAGGATATGCCGTTCCTTGCCGACGGCACGCCGGTGGATATTATTCTGAATCCGCTGTCGGTTCCGTCCCGTATGAATATCGGTCAGATGTTCGAGACCACGCTCGGATGGGCGGCGCACCGTCTCGGCGTCTATTTCGCAACGCCGGTGTTTGACGGCGCGAAGACTGCTGATCTTGAAGAGTGGCTGGCGCGCGCCGGATTGCCAAGCCATGGCAAAACCTATTTATTCGACGGTCGCACCGGGGATCGCTTCTCCGAGGAAACGGCAGTCGGATATATCTATATGCTAAAGCTTTCGCATCTTGTCGATGATAAGATTCATGCCCGGTCGATCGGACCGTACAGTCTTATCACTCAGCAGCCGTTGGGCGGCAAGGCTCAATTCGGCGGTCAGAGATTCGGAGAGATGGAAGTCTGGGCGCTGGAAGCCTACGGCGCGGCTCATGTGCTGCAGGAAATACTCACCGTCAAGTCTGACGACGTGAACGGTCGAGCACGAACCTATGAGGCGATTGTCAAAGGCGACAATCTGCCGACACCGGGAATTCCGGAATCATTCCATGTGCTCATCAACGAACTTCGAGGACTCGGGCTCGACGTCGAACTCAGTTAATTGTCCCGACAGTTTCTGGCGTGCGTGTCGATAAAGCTTATCGACCGATAAACCAAAACTCAGGAGATGTCCATGTTGCCATTCGCTGCAACAGATGAAAACCAGACAGGTCTCTATTCACAGATAAAGGTAGGTCTTGCTTCACCCGACACGATCCTTTCGTGGTCGCATGGTGAAGTCACCAAACCGGAAACCATCAATTACCGCAGCTACAAGCCGGAAAAAGACGGTTTGTTCTGCGAGAAGATTTTCGGACCGGTGAAGGACTGGGAATGCCACTGCGGGAAGTATCGCGGGATACGCTATAAGGGTATCGTCTGCGACCGCTGCGGCGTGGAAGTGACCAAGAAAGACGTGCGCCGTAAACGCATGGGGCACATCAGTCTCGCCGTGCCGGTCGTGCATATTTGGTATTTCCGCAGTCTGCCTTCGAAGATATCGTACGTGCTTAACATGAGTACGCGCGAGCTGGAACAGGTGATTTATTACGAATCCTTCGCGGTGATCCAGCCCGGCAAGAGCGCGCTACGACGAAAGGATCTGCTTTCTGAGGCAGAGTACCTTGAAGTTGTTGCCGAATTGGGTCCGCAGGACGAACTGCCCGCGGAGGAACGTTTCATCGCCAAGATGGGCGGCGATGCAATCCGAGACCTGCTGGCTTCGGAAGATATCGCTCAATTGTCCATTGACCTGCGCCTTCAAATCCAAACAGAAACCAGTACGCAACGCAAGCTGGACGCCATCAAGAAACTGCGTGTTGTTGATGCTTTCAATCAGCTTGGAGCGAATGTAAACAACCGGCCGGAATGGATGGTCATGTCTGTCGTTCCGGTGGTTCCGCCGGATTTGCGTCCCTTGGTCCCGCTGGAAGGCGGCCGGTTCGCGACTTCTGATTTGAACGACCTCTATCGGCGCGTCATTATTCGCAATAACCGCTTGAAAAGACTGATCGAGATTCGCGCGCCTGAAGTTATTCTGCGCAACGAAAAGCGCATGCTTCAGGAAGCGGTGGATTCACTGTTTGATAACGGGCGCAAGTCCGTGGCGGTGCGTTCTGACGGAAACCGCCCGCTGAAGAGCCTTTCCGATAATTTGAAGGGCAAGCAGGGACGATTCCGCCAGAATCTGCTCGGCAAGCGTGTCGACTATTCGGGCCGTTCCGTGATTGTCGTCGGTCCTGAGCTGCGTTTGCATGAATGCGGTTTGCCGAAGGAAATGGCCGTGGAGTTATTCAAGCCCTTCATTATCCGCAAACTGATTGAATACGAATATGCCAAGACCGTTAAGTCCGCCAAGCGTTTGGTGGAGAAGAAGACAGACGAAGTCTGGGCAATTCTGGAAGAAATCATCGTTGAGCATCCGGTGCTGCTGAACCGCGCGCCGACGCTGCACCGGCTGGGTATTCAGGCCTTCCAGCCGCTGATGATCGAAGGAAAAGCCATTCGGCTGCACCCGCTCGTTTGCCAGGCTTTCAACGCTGACTTCGACGGCGACCAGATGGCAGTCCACGTCCCGCTGTCCTACGAAGCGCAGGTGGAAGCCCGGCTGCTGATGATGGCGAACGACAATATTCTCCATCCCGCAAACGGACGTCCGATCGCCGTGCCCAGCCAGGATATGGTGCTGGGGCTTTATTATCTGACCAAGCGCAGACTGGGAGAACCGTTTCAGGGCAAAGCTTTCTCGGACTCCGACGAAGTCGTTATCGCCTATAACGACGGCAAGATCGGTCTGCATACGATGATCTTCTTGCGGACAAAAGAGAGACTGATTGAAACGACCGTCGGACGAGTCATTTTCAATCGAATTCTTCCCAAGACCGTTACCGAAAAGCGCTACTTCAACGAGATGCTGGCGAAGAAGCGCATTGAACAGATTATTTACTATTGCGTACAGACCGCAGGGCTTGCGCAGACCGCTCGATTCCTGGATGAACTGAAAAATCTCGGTTTCTCGATGGCGACGATTTCAGGAATCTCCATCGGATTGGACGATATTCAGATTCCGGCGGAGAAGCACAAGCTGATTGAAGCCGCCTATACCAAAGTAGAGACGGTTCAAGGTCAGTACGAAGACGGTATTATCACGGACGGCGAGCGCTACAATAAGATTATCGATATCTGGACTCATACCAGTACGGACGTTGCCGAAGTAATGTTCGCCAAGCTGCGCGACAGCGAAGACGGCTTCAATTCCGTCTTTATGATGGCCGACTCGGGAGCGCGTGGTTCGAAGGAGCAGATTCGTCAGTTGGCCGGGATGCGCGGATTGATGGCAAAGCCGCAGAAATCCATGACCGGTCAAAAGGGTGAGATTATCGAGAGTCCCATTACCGCAAACTTCAAAGAAGGCTTGAGCGTTCTCGAGTACTTCATCTCGACTCACGGTGCCCGCAAGGGACTGGCTGATACCGCGTTGAAAACGGCCGATGCCGGTTATTTGACCCGGCGTTTGGTCGACGTGGCGCAGGATGTGATCATTCGTGAAGACGATTGCGGGACACTGCGCGGAATCGTATTGGAAGAAGTGCAGGAAGGTGAAGAAGTCACAGAACAGCTCCATGAACGAGTCATGGGTCGTGTGATCGCCGATCCGATCGTGGATCCGGTTACGAATGAAGAGATTCTTCCTGCGAATACTCTGATCGGCGAGCTGGAAGCGGAGATGATTGCGAAGGCCGGTGTGACGCGCGTCCGCATTCGTTCTGTTTTAACCTGCGAACTGAAACGCGGAGTCTGCACGAAGTGTTATGGAGTCAATCTGGCGACCGGTCGTCAAGTAGACATGGGTGAGGCGGTCGGTGTGATGGCCGCGCAATCCGTCGGTGAACCGGGCACTCAGCTTACTCTTCGTACGTTCCATATCGGCGGCGCCGCCTCGCGTGATGTCTCGGAGTCAAAGCGAATCGCCAAGAAAGCCGGACGCGTTGTCTTCGAGAATGTCGACTTCATCCAACGAGAAGACGGAACACAGATTTCGATCCGCCGTTCCGGTCTGATCAAGCTGCTCGATGAGAACAACCGTCAGGTTGCGCGCTATATGCTGCCTTACGGCGCCAGTGTTTACGTCGAAGACGGACAACTGATTGAAGCAGGCCACCTGCTGTTCGAATGGGATCCTTATTCCGATTCAATTCTGGCTTCGCGCGACGGGATTGCGCACTTCGTCGATATTAAAGAAGACCTTACCTTCCATGAAATCGTCGATGAAGCGACCGGTATGAAGCACAAGCAGATTATCGAATCGCGAGATCGCCGAATGAATCCGCATATTCTGCTGGTTGATGACGAAGGAACCAAGCTTGCCAACCATATTCTCCCGATTGGCGCTCACCTGCTTGTGGAGGATGGTGAAAAGGTGAAGGTCGGCATGCCGCTCGCGAAAATGCCGAGAAAATCGCAGTCGATTCGTGATATTACCGGTGGTCTGCCGCGGGTTACCGAGTTGTTCGAAGCTCGTCGTCCCAAGGATCCCGCGATTGTCGCCGAAATTGACGGTGTTGTCCGGTTCGGCGGATTGAAGCGAGGGGTGCGAATGATTTCCGTCACCTCCGAAGATGGCGCGGTTGAGCGTAAATATGCAATTCCTTACGGCAAGCACATTCTGGTGCATGATCATGATCGTGTCTCAGCCGGTGAAAAGCTCACGGAAGGTTCAGTGCTGCCGCATGACATTCTGGCGATTCAGGGACCCGGTCGAGTTCAGGAATATCTCGCGAAGGAGATTCAGGAAGTCTACCGTTCACAGGGTGTATCGATCAACGATAAGCACATTGAAGTTATCGTTCGCCAAATGCTGCAAAAGGTCCG
>JAHIZR010000122.1 GCA_018814465.1 bacterium
AGAAATCGAAGTTCGTTGTCGCTGCCGTGGCTGCGGCTGCGAGTTCAATATTGATATCCCGTTATTTCTGTGTCCGTCGTGCCAGAGCGGTGACGTTGAAGTGATCACCGGTCGCGGCATCCGAATAGTCAAACTGTGTGTGGACGATTAGAACTTTTTTTAGAAATCGTCTGCACGTTTAGGTTGTTTTTATTCTTTTTACAAAGCAAAACCGGCTTCTGTTCTTAGGTAAGGCTCGGTGGACCTCTTTGCACAACGATTTCGTATTTTATAAGTCCTTTGGACTCCTCCAAACAAGAAATTCTTATCTTCAGAACGAATGCAAGTACATAAATATAATGAGTATACTATTTTATGGATGCTATTGACAAAGTAGCATTCGTGAACTATATTAGAACACAAAACGAAAATGGTCGAATAGTGTGATTGAATTATCCAAAGATGAACGTGTCCGCCAGCAGATCCTAAAGGCTGCGCTTGAGGTCTTCGCGAAGTGGGGTCTTTTCAAGACTACGATGGAGGAAATCGCTAAGGCTGCAGGCAAAGGCAAGAGTACGCTTTACTACTATTTTAAGAGCAAAGACGAGATCTTTTTTGATCTTGCGATCCAGGAATTCGGGGCTATTTTTGCGAAAGCGCAAGCTGCTATTGCCCAAGAAACAACCGCCGAAAGCAAACTGCGCGCGTATGTGCTCTGCATGATCGAGGAGATTCAGCAGCGTACGACAGTCTATCAAGTTGTTTTTGCTGACTTGCCGAGTTTTGAGACAATTATGACACGACTGCGCAAGGAGTTTGATGCAAAGGAGCAAGACGTCATATCAAGAATTCTGAAGGAGGGTGTTGACTCTGGCGAATTGCAGCCATTCAGTCAGCAGGAAATATCTGATTTGTCACATCTTATGCTTGTGTCATTCAAGGCCTATCTCTTTGAGCATGTCACCAAGGGAAACATGGACGGTGCAAGAAAGATGTTTAAGCTCGCGATCTCGGTTTCCATGCGAGGATTAAAAAAGTAGTATTTTTTTGCTCCTTTTTCGAATGAAATACGATTTTAGTCTATTATTCCTATAATAATCAAATGCAAAACATCACTTTACTTGTGCGAATCCTGTGTCTGAGCTTGATTACGATGCTCATCGGTTGTTCGGCTTCGGATGGGCAGCATAGCGCTGTAATACCGGCGGTCGCTGTTACTTTACAGGAAGTCGAACTCAGCAGCACCGATCAACAGATCTCGTACAGCGGCACGATCGAAGAAGCGCTCTCTGTTCCTCTATCATTCTCTGTTCCGGGTACCGTAACAGAGGTGTGATGGCCGATCCGCTTGTTCACACTTACTCGGATTTATCGCATTCATCGGCTTCATCAGCCTATGCGGCATTGTGATTCGCAGCGGAATTATTCCGGTTGACTATGCCGAATCGCTACGAAAGCAGGGCTATTCCATCGCAGATGCGGCGGGAGCCGTCATTCATTTCTAACCTCTTTTCTATCAGAGCGACAGGATGAAAGCTACACGGGTTTTATATTTATTGTTTTGTTTCATTATTGCGATTCAATCTTCCGAAGTCCACGCGGGAGTCGGCGCACGGCATTTCATGGAAGGGGCGCTGTTCTCCAAGTATTTGACAAAGAAGCCCAAGCAGAGTCGCGCAAGTCATATCGAGACCTATGCGTCCGCCTTCTTTGTCGGTATGATTTCGCATGGGATCTCGGATCATATCGGCAACTATGAGCCACACAGCGACGATCCCGAATACTATTATTTTATCGGTGAGGGCATTGCCGGCTGCGCGCTGCTCTATCCGCAATGGCGCGAGGATCCTCGTTTATTTTATGGATCGATGGGGGGAGTTTTCCCGGATATCGATCAAATGGAGCCGTTCGGACGCAAGTTTTATCCCACGCACAGCGGTGAGATTCCACACTTCAGGCTGCGCAATTTCTGGCGCGGTGTGGTTTTGAATCTCACGATCAACGGTTTAGCCTACTACGCGATCCGCAACGAACTCTTCACCGATGAAGGATTTCGCTCGCAATTCAGTGTCGGTTATTCGGTCGGCTATTGGAACAGTATGGGTGCCCGAAAACGAGGCGTTGAAGGATGGCCATCGGGAGAGAACGGATATCCGAATCGCAGGATTCACATCCTTTATTGTCCCGAAGATTTCCTGACGCTGAATCTCGGAATCGGTGATTGGATGCGCGATATCCACGGAGAAAGCACAAAGGACTATCCCCCGCGACTCAATCTTGATTCATACACGCTTTGTACCGAATTTCACCCGAGAACCGAGTGGCGGATATTGCCCTATGGAACCTTCGGATTGGGGCTTTATACCGCCAGCATCAGCGGCGCCGTAGATGAAGGCAGTATTTCTTTCTCTACACATGAAGCAAATACTCTCGG
>JAHIZR010000012.1 GCA_018814465.1 bacterium
GGCGGCATGGAAAGCATGTCTTTGGCTCCCTACTATCTGGATCGTGCCCGCAGCGGTTATCGTCTGGGGAACGGCTCGCTGATTGATGGAGTGATTTTGGACGGTCTCTGGGATCCGCATAAGAACACTCACATGGGAGTCTGCGCGGAACTCTGCGCGAAGGAGAAGAAATACACTCGCGAACAACAGGATGAGTTCGCGGTTAAATCCTATAAAAAAGCCATCGCGGCGCAGGAGAGCGGGAAGTTCAAGGCGGAGATAGTTCCGGTCGTCATCAAGACGCGCAAGGGCGAGAACGTGATCGACATGGACGAGGAGCCGACAAAGGTGAATTTTGAGAAGCTGCCATTGCTCAAGCCTGCGTTCGATAAAGAGGGGACGGTGACTGCCGCCAACTCTTCAAAGATCAATGACGGCGCGTCGGCGCTGATGGTGATGTCTTACGAAGAAGCGCAGCGCCGCGGTGCGAAGCCGCTGGCCAGGATCGTCGGCTACTCAACTCACAGCCAAGACCCGGAATGGTTCACCACGGCCCCCGCAGGCGCCATCGAAAAGCTTTTAAAGCGCATCGATTGGAAAAAAAGCGATGTGGATCTCTGGGAGCTGAATGAAGCTTTTGCCGTTGTCGGTTTGGTGAATATCGACATGCTGAAGCTCGATGCAAAGAAAGTCAATATCTGGGGCGGCGCGGTTGCTCTGGGCCATCCGATCGGAAGTTCCGGCAGCCGCATTCTGGTGACATTGATCCATGCCCTGAAAGACACCGGCGGTAAGCGCGGCGTGGTTGGCATCTGTAACGGCGGCGGCGAGGCTACCGCCATGGCCGTGGAAATGTTGTAGACTCTTTTCAATTCAAAACACATTGCCGGAGCAGGCTTTCGGCAATCAAACCATTTACGAGTGGATAATGAGTATCAAGAAAGTTGCGGTAATCGGCGGCGGAACGATGGGCAATGGCATTGCTCATGTTTGCGCGCAGCAGGGATGTCAGGTCAGCTTAATCGAAGTCAACCAGGAGTTGCTTGATAAAGCGCTTAAGACGATTGAGAAGAACCTCACCCGTCAGGTCAGTAAAGGCAAGTTAAGCGAGGAAGATGCAAAGGCCACGCTTGGCCGGATCAAATGTTCGGTGAGCCTCGAGGTTTGCAAGGACATGGACTTAGTGATTGAGGCGGCCACTGAGAATCTTGCGATCAAGAAGAAGATTTTTAAGGACGTGGACGCGATTGCCGGGCCGAACACGATCCTGGCTTCGAACACCTCGACGATTTCCATCACGGATATCGCCTCCGCCACGAAACGCCCTGAAAAATTCATGGGCATGCATTTCATGAATCCGGTTCCCATGATGCAGCTTGTCGAAATCATTCGCGGATTGCAAACGAGCGATGAGACTCACAAGGCAATCGTGGATTTCGCGACGGAGCTGGGCAAAACTCCGATCACGGTCAATGACTATCCCGGTTTCGTAGCCAACCGCATTCTCATGCCGATGATCAATGAAGGTGTCTACTGTCTGATGGAAGGCGTCGGTGAGGCGGAAGCCATCGACGGCGTGATGAAGCTGGGGATGAATCACCCGATGGGACCGCTTGCCCTCGCGGATTTAATCGGATTGGATGTTTGTCTGGCGATTATGGAAGTCCTGCACAAAGATTTGGGTGACTCGAAGTATCGTCCGTGTCCGCTGCTGCGGAAATATGTGGCCGCCGGATATCTGGGCCGCAAGACAGGCCGCGGTTTCTACGATTATTCAAAGTAGGACTCTCATGCTTATCTCAACGACAAATATCATTGAAGGACATCCGGTCCGAACCTATTTGGGGATTGTGACCGGGGAAGCGATCATGGGTGCGAACATATTTCGCGATCTCTTCGCCGGGATTCGGGATATCGTCGGCGGTCGCAGCGCCGCGTGGGAAAAAGAAATTCAGAAGGCGCGGGAAGTCGCGCTTCAGGAGATGGAATCGCGGGCGCAGATGCTTGGCGCCGACGCGGTTATCGGAGTTGATTTGGATTACGAAGTCGTCGGTCAGAATGGATCGATGATGATGGTGACGGCATCCGGTACCGCCGTCAAACTGGGTTAAGAAGGAATAAAACAAGGTAACTTGAGCAACGACATCAGGAGCCGTACAATGGATCATCTGCTGACAGAAGAGCAGTTGGAAGTCAGGAGAATAATTCGAGATTTTTCGGAAACGGAGATAAAGCCGACGGTTGCGGCGCGCGACGAGTCCGGTGAATTTCCGGCGGAAATTATCAAGCAGCTTGGCGAACTCGGATTCATGGGCGTGAATACTCCCGAGCCTTTGGGAGGCTCGGCAATGGATGCGGTCACGTATGCGATTGTCATCGAAGAGCTTTCGCGCGTTGACCCTTCGGTTGGCGTCATCGTTTCCGTGAATAATTCGTTGATCTGTTATGCGCTTGAAAAATATGGAACGTCCGCCCAGCAGCAGCAATGGTTGCAGCCGCTGGCTGAAGGCAAGCTGCTGGGAGCCTTTTGTCTGACGGAGCCGGAAGCCGGATCGGACGCTTCGGCTATTGCCATGACAGCCGATCTCAACGGTGATGAATTCGTGTTGAACGGTTCAAAAGCATTTATCACCAATGGCCGGCATGCGGATGTCTATATCATCTTTGCGGTGACCGATAAATCAAAAGGCGTGAAGGGTATTTCCGCTTTTATTATTCCGTCTCAGTTAAAAGGGATCGAGCGCGCGCCGAAAGAGAAGAAGATGGGAATTCGCTCTTCCGATTGCTGTATGATCAATTTCGAGGATGTGCGTATTCCGGCTTCGAGCCTGCTTGGAGCGGAAGGGAAGGGTTTCTCCGTGGCGATGACCGCGCTGGATTCGGGCCGGATTGGAATTGCCGCGCAGGCAGTCGGCTTGGCGCAGGGCGCGCTGGAAGCGGCGGTCGAGTATTCCAAAGTCCGCGAGCAATTCGGCCAGCCGATTTCCAACTTCCAGGCGATCCAATTCAAGTTGGCTGATATGGAAGTGATGACGCAGGCGGCCCGGCTGCTGGTTTACAGTGCGGCTCGTAAGAAAGATGCGGGACAGCGCTTTTCCCACGAAGCGGCGATGGCCAAGCTTTACGCGTCGGACATTGTGATGAAAGTGACCAACGAAGCGGTCCAGATTCACGGCGGCAACGGATATTTGAAAGACTATCCGGTGGAGCGCATGCTGCGTGACGCGAAAGTCACGGAAATCTATGAAGGCACTTCGGAAATCCAACGGTTTATAATAGCCAGAAACCTGCTTGTAACACGCTAAATATTAATTTGTAGAGGAACATAACGTGGCTGCAACGAAGTCAAAGTTTGATGAGAGCCTGAAGATCTGGATGAACGGCAAGATAGTGGAGTGGAAAGACGCCACCGTCCATATCGCTGTTCATGCCATGCACTATGGATCATCGGTGTTTGAGGGTATTCGCGCCTACAAGACACCGAAGGGATCGGCCATTGTCGGTCTCAGTCAGCATATTCGCCGGTTGTTTGATTCCGCGAAAATCTATCGCATGCCGGTCAAGTATACGCGCGAAGAAATCGAGAAGGCCTGTGTGGAAGTCTGTCAGGTCAATAAAATGGATGAAGCCTATCTTCGTCCGCTGCTCTATCGGGGCTACAGCTCATTAGGAGTTCATCCTCGTGAGTGTCCGATCGATATTGCTGTTATTCCGCTCCGCTGGGGCAAGTATCTCGGTACGGAGGCTTTGGAGCAGGGCGTGGATGTCTGTGTTTCGTCCTGGACCAGAATTGCTCCCAATACTCTTCCTGCTTTGGCGAAATCAGGCGCGAATTACATGAATTCGCAGTTGATAAACATTGATGCGCAGAACTTGGGATTTACGGAAGGCATCGCGCTCAACACCGAAGGCTATGTGTCGGAAGGTTCGGGCGAAAACATTTTCGTGATTCGTGACGGTCGCGTGATTACTCCGCCGCTTGGTTCGTCCGTGCTTCCCGGCATCACTCGCGCCGCCATTATTCATCTCTGCGGAGAGCTGGATATTCCAATCATCGAGGATCACGTTCCGCGCGAGCTGCTCTATATTGCGGATGAGGTCTTTTTCACGGGCACGGCGGCGGAAGTCACTCCGATTCGTTCCGTTGATAAGGTTGCGGTCGGCATCGGCAAGCCCGGTCCGATTACTCTCAGTCTTCAGAAGGCGCTCTTTGAGATGATCGACGGCAAGCGTGAAGACAAACTGAAACTGCTTCATTATTATAAGATTGATTAATCTGTGAGATCACGACGGGCAGCCCGTGAGTGGGCGTTGAGAATCCTGTATGCCAGCCGTTTGTCCGGTAATTCGGCGCAGGCTTGCTTTGAGGATATTCTTCGCGAAGCGAAAGAGGATCAGAATCTGATCTTGTGCCGCGAATTGGTCGAGCGAATATCCTCTGACGACGCTTGCCTGGATGAGTGGATCCGCA
>JAHIZR010000123.1 GCA_018814465.1 bacterium
ATGAGCGTCCACCGTCGAAATGATCTGATGGAAAGCAGGATAGCAGCGGCCATCCGGGCTGGTTGCCTGAGATGTGTATCCGGCGCGCGTACTCGGATCCACCTGAATTCCGCCCTCAGCCGCATAGAGGAATGTTTCCGTTGATGGATTCCAGAGATTGTAGAAGACATGACGTTCACTGGTACTGGCATTCAGACCGTTCATCCATACCATGTGAACCCAGCCGGTTTCATCCACGGAAATCATCTTACCGGTCGTTCCGTTGTGCTGATAGTCGTAATAGGTGGTTCCAGCATCATAGGTTACACCGGTCAAATCAAGATTGACGCCCGGCAGGCGATGTTGGCTCAGCGGCACGGCGGGTGCTGCGAGATCATTTCCCGCGCCGATGAATTTGTAGTTGGTTTTACTGCTCATTTTAGCTGCATCCGCTGCAAATGCCGTCGCAGCTAAAGCGAGCGCGAGAATCGTGAAAAGGGCGAATCCTCTTCGCATGTTTCCTCCTGCTGTTGGTTTTCTTAGTAGATTAGGCAGTTCTACTATTTCTCTTGTCTATGCGTAAATTGCTTAAAGTCGAATGAAAGACTATTTCATCAGAATCATCTTGCGAGTTTCCATTTGTCCGGCGGCTTCCAACCGGCAGAAATAGACTCCCGAAGCCAAACCGCTGCCGTCAAACTCAATTGTGTGCACTCCCGCCGGAGTCATTGCGCTGCACAGAAGCGTCGCTGTCTCGCGACCCGTCACATCAAAGATTCTAAGCGTGACCGGCGCTTGCTGTCTCAGGTCAAACTGAATCGAAGTGGAGGGATTAAACGGATTCGGATAATTCTGATGCAAAGAAATCGCGGATGGTATTCCGGCCTCAGGTTCCGCCGCCGCATTAAAATAGTCCGGCGGGTATCCTGTCGAATCAATTCGCAGTACAGGATACTGCGCATTATGAAGGGGGAACAGAGGAATCTCCGATATCGGAAGGCGTTCATAAATCACCGGGCAGTCGAAGGCCGCGCCTTCTTCCTGAACCGACCCCCCCGCTTCGAGATCAAGAACATACTGCATATGCAGGTATCCTTCGCCGACCGCGTAAGTAATCCGGTCGGCAACCGTGATATCCCGCTCCGAAAGACTTTCACCGGGAGGCGCATCCTGTCCGCCATCCGTATTGGTGACATTCACCGCTTCGCTCCACCAAAGGCCGCCGTCATGCGATACCGTCACATAAGCATCCGCCTGCGGCCAGCCCAACGATGAAGTCTGAAGCGTATCATAACGCTGGAAAGAACAGTAAAGATAACCCGTTACCGGATCAACGGCAAGGCTGGGACGCTGCACAACCCGCTGCCAAGCCCCCGGATCAATCCACACACTTGACTCCACATCGAATTCGCCGTGCGCGATATTCGAAAAATAGTGATGCTCCTCATCCCAATGCCAGATATCCGAATGGACAATATTGATCGTCCCTTCCAATTCGTACAGATATCCGGTCGTGAAAGCCGTGTGTATGACATCCTGCTCATCAAAGATGATCGAACAGTCGGTGTAAACTCTGAATGTATCCTTGTCACACTCCACCGTATCCCCTGACAAGCAATCAAAGTCAGGCGCTTCAAAATCCGTAATATTAAGCTGCGGTCCCCAGTTCACTCCGCCGTCTTCCGACACGATCAGATACAGATCATTGTTGTACTGCGACGCGCTGTCGATCCGCTCGCGCGGCTGCGACCAGGCAATCGCCACGCGATTCGAACTGCGGGAACAGGCGATATCCGGTGAAATCACCATCACCGTATCAATCAGCCGATAGTCAAGGTCTCCGTCAATAGCCTGCCAGTCGATATCCTCCCCGAATCCGAATTGATCATATTGCGGAACACCGCGCGCATAATAGATGCGCTGCGGGTCGCCGAGCTGATTCGTGAGCGGCTGCTCGGTACTCACCATGTGCAGAGTACCATCGATATCGATATCAATCTTCGGCCAGTCCAACTCGAGTTCGTCGTTTCCTTCCGGAACGCGACTCGGCTCAGTCGTGGTGAACGCTCCCGACTGCGGCAAGAAATCTATCGCCACCGCCGAGTGTCCGAAGATCTGATCGGGAGCCGTCTTGCTGTGGAACGCCGGGAAACAAAATCCATCCGGCCGCAGCGCCTGGCAAACATATCCGGCTCGCGTCGAGGAATTTATCTGAAGCCCCTCAGCATTCTGAAACTGCGCTTCCGAAGGATTCCATTGGTTGTAAAAAACGTGCCGGCTCGCAAAGGCGGCATCCAAGGCTTTCATCCAAACCGCATGTACCCATCCCGCCTCGTCCACACGAATCATTTTCCCCGCCGTGCCGTTATGCTGATAGTCGTACCAAGTAGTACCGGCGATGAAAGACTCATCAAGCGTGGCAGGCAGGGACGGTCTCGTTGATGACGCAGGTCCGACGGTAAGCCGCTCCGCGCCACCGGCGATTGGAACATTGTAAATGGGGAGTTTAGCTATTGTGCGAGGCGACTGTTCTGCCAGCAGAAGCGCCGGCAGGAGCAACAGGATAATAATCCTCATGAAAAGCTCCAATTGGCAAGCGGGGACCCACTTCCAACAAAGATTGGTGAATAGTTAATTTACGAGCATCGCTGAACAAAGTCAAGTACTTGACACAGAGAGATATAGCTCTTTTTCGAGTATAACACTCCGACATTTGCGAACAAAGCCGGTTTTCTCAAGACGGCTCTGTGATAATGATATAAGTCTTGGCAGGAACTAAAAATCGAGACTCGATACATAAAATACTGGTAGAAGCCCACTCCAAACAACAGCAAGGATGGACAGCAAGCATTCAGGAAGATCAAACCGGAATCGGTCAGTGATTTCATTAACGATACGATGTCCTAAAGCTCCGAATCTGTCGGATTCAGCCATACTATACTATTATCTCAGCAAGAGCGTCCTGTTTGGAGTGGTTGACAATTGTTATGGTAGAAACGAACGACTTCCACGAGTGCGACGAATCAACAGAAATTTATGTAAGAGGCTGTTATTTAGAAATAACCAAGCCCAAAATGCGAATTAATAGCGGCCTTGAGGATTCAGAGTATGCTTTTTATGCTCGGCATTTTCACCCGAAATAAGGCCTTTCAGAAACCAATGGGGCACAATCAGCTCATACCAAATCGCATTTCCGGCAACCAGCCAAGCCTCCTCATTGGCATCTACGAAGGGCCGAGCGGAGAGTGAGTGGTCATCCGTTCACATTCAGAACACCAGCCTGCAACTAGAAATTGAAGAATCAATATGTTGAGGCCGATTATCCACATCTTGGGCGGCAGCCTCCTCGAGATAGCCGGCTTCGAAAGGGGTCTTTTATTCTGGATTTATCCGTATTCCGGCTACGACATTGTCCATCGTAGCTGTTGATGCCTCCTCCTCTGATCTGAGTCGAGTCCTGTTTCGCCAGTTCGGCGGGGAAGTAATCGGCAAGAAAATCTGATCTGGATTTCGAGATAAATGCTCATTTAGTGGCGTGATAAATGCTTTCTTAATAATTCCCTCACATTGCAGATGTTGGTCCGTATCTATCATTTGAAGCCAACGTTTTCTCTTAAGTCCTGATTTCCAATATCATAGAGTGAAATCCGCGCGCTTCCAGAACCTCAACTCCAATATGTCTCTCCTAATCAGTTGTCAACAATGTTCTATACTATGCACAGTTGCGCAGGTAGTGCGCAAATTCATGAGCACAGTATCCAACACTTTCTCGTGGTTCACTCTTTCTGAGATGAATAGTCAAGAAAGTGACGCTGCCATATTCGCTAACTGCTTGACTTTTATAAAGCATGAGTTTATATTAGTTTTTTGTTAGGGATTTTCACACGACTGATTCCGGGAACTGAAATATGGCAAGAGCTTTCATCCGATCAAGGCGAATAATCTGGATTAAAGTGTTTTGCCTCGTGGCTGTGAGTTTTTTGGGGGGTTGTGAGCGTGATGGTCAGGTTGATCCTTGGTGGGTGTTCGCGCCGCATTCACAGCACATGATCCCCACTCGGGTTCTGGCGCATCACCTCCTGCCAATTGCAGTTAATGTACAAGGGAATATTCGTGCCACGGAGACGTATGATTTTATTGTCGAATCGTCTCCCGCCCTGATTACGCCGACCGAACTTATCGTCAAACGCGGGCGCGGAGCCGCGCTCACAGCAACCGGTGAATCAGGTGAAATGACCGTTTCCGGTACCTGCGCATTCACCGTCGTCGGATTTGATGCTGCGCTGCGGATTCTCGATCATCCGCCGATGCGCGAGCTGTCAGGCAGTTTGTCCGGTGATGATCTGGTGTGGGATTCAACTTCCGTGATCTTTGTAGCGTCTAATATTCAGATTCCCGCCGGTTCGAGTCTGATGATTCATCCCGGGACGATCGTAACTTTGGCTTCGCTGGCTGAGATTCGTGTCGAAGGCGGTATGCACTGCCTCGGCGAGCACAGTCCGATTCAGTTTCTCCCCGAACAGCCCGGCTCGCCATGGGGACAGATCGACCATCGGCCCGGATCATTCGCGCTCTATGAAAACTGTTTCTTCGTCGGCGGCGGAGGCAATCCCGCTCGAGCCTTCGGACACTCAAGCAGCCAGCCGGTATTGGGCGGCGAGGAATGCACAATCAGCGCCGAAAACATTGTCATCATGGACTGCCCGGGAAAAGCCTTCGGACTATTGAAATCCGAGGTTTCCATCGCAAACTCACTTATCACGAGATGCGATACCGGCGGGGAATTTCATGCATCACTCGTCCAGATCTCGGATTCGTATTTCCTGGATATCCCGGACGCTGATCATGTTATCGCAGATAATGATAATGACGGGATCTACTTTTATGGAGCATGGAACGGGGGCGCGGCTTCATCCCTGATTGATCACTGTGTCCTGATGACCTGTGAAGACGACGCTATCGATCATAACGGCGCTGATTTGCATGTATCCGGCTGCGTTATTGATGGGATGTTTCATGAAGGGATCGCGGCTTCAAACGCACTGAGCATAACCGTTGCGAACTCCCTGATCACGAACTGTCAACAGGGAATCGAAGCCGGCTGGGGAGAGCCTGAAGTCATCGTTGACCATTGCGCCGTCCTGAATAATCAAATCGGCTTGAGACTGGGAGATTCTTACGATACGGGATGTTTCGGATCAATCGACGTGACGAACTCGATCTTCACCGATAATGACAGCCTGAATATCCGGAACTACGATCTGGCCATCGAAGGACCTCGCGAGAACGCTATCAGCATCACCTACTCGATTGTCAATCAAGCAGACTATGATTCAGGGTTGGGTTGTCTGACAGGAACTCCTGCATTTAATTTCGATTTTCAATTGCTGCCCAATTCCATCGGTCAGGGAGCCGCTTCCGATCACCAGAATATGGGCCTCCTTCCGTTCTAAAACAAGAAACTCGCGCGGATTTAGCTCCGCTGTCGATTACTTCATCAGAGATAAAGCTTGAATCCGAGAACCAAAAGACTGCTGCTTCTATTCGCGCTGATTATTATTTTCGTGATCGCAGCCGTCGTACCCATGAATCAGACCGTGAGCGGTCCCTGCCGCGTGGAATCAGCGGCGACGTGGTACTTAAGCCGTAATGGCGCTGGACAGATCGCATCGGGGTGGCAGCGTAATCTGCTTCACGTCTCCGGCGGCGGCCTGATGCTGCAATTCCAAAGACCCGATTTTGTGGAAGTGACTCTCGCCGGCGGCCTGCGTCAAGGCGGCAGAGTGCAGGCGGGGGATACGGTCGCCTGGATCGAATCCCGCGAGGGAACGGGCCGGCTTCAAATCTATGAGGCAGAACGTGATCTCGCGCGCAGCAAGCTCGAGGGATTAATCGCAGGCGCGCGGTCGGCGGACGTGCGCGTCGCGGAGCATGATTATGAACGCGCTTCGGCGGCCCTGGAGATTGCGCGAATCGATTGGGAACGCGCCAAATCCCTGCACGATTCCGGCTACGCGACGCTCGCGGAGCTGCAGTACGCGGAAAGCGTGTTCGAGGAGAGAAAAGCAGAACACGAACGAGCTCAGGCAAATATCGCCGCGCTGAAAACGGGCGCGCGATTCGAAGACATCGTGGCGGGCGAGGCGGAAGTGGCGATGCTTGAACGATCGGTTGAAGCCGCCCGCCTGACTCTGGGCAAGCGGGAAGCGGTCACGACTCCCGTGAGTGGAATCGTCGATTTGGCGGAAGGCTTAAACGGCGAGATGATCCGCATCGAACGCACCGACACCCTGGCGGTCATTATGAGAATCCCGGAAGCGGCGCTCCCTTTGATTGCGGAAGATCAGCCGATGGAGATGCAGCTGGAAGCCGATCCTCTCGGACCGCGCCCCGTCACTATTATCGACTATAGCTTCTCGGATATTCCCGAGTTTCCCGGAACGTTCGCCGTCGGCTTGATCGCAAACACAAACGGCGATCTGAGATCGGGCATGTCGGGAAAAGCAAGCTGCGCTATCGGACGCCAGACTCTGCTCCAAGGCACGAAGGCGCGGCTGGGACGTTTTCGCTTCTAAGCACGGATTTACCTGTCGAACGAAATGGACACCGAATACCAATTCAAACGAAAAGAGTTTAAATACTACGTCCCCTGGGAGCGGCAGGAGGCGCTGCGCGAGCGGTTTCTCATGCACATGGAGTATGATCCTTTCTGCGTGAACCGCAAAGAGCACATGTACTCGGTGCGGAGCATCTATTTCGATACACCGGGGCTGCTCTTCTACTATGAAAAAATCGACGGCTTGAAGGTGCGCAAGAAACTCCGCGTGCGCAGCTACGACAAACCCGGCGAACACGATGCCGCTTTTCTGGAAATCAAGCGCAAGATCAAGAACATCATCATGAAGGAACGCGCCGGCGTGCCGATCGGTCAGGCTCCCAATCTCCTGAACGGCGCGCGGCTCACGCTCCTGAGAGAAAAGCCCAGCATCCCCGAAAAAGCCGCCCTGAGCAAGTTCGTCTTTCTGATGAAGCGTCTGAACCTGAATCCAACCGTGCTGATTACCTACGAACGGGAAGCCTTCGTGGGTGTGGACGATGAAAATCTGCGCGTGACTTTCGACTACAATGTGCGCAGCTTTCCTAATCCGGGCTTCGACGATCTGTTCCGCGAGGAAGATCTGCGAACGATCTCCCCGCCTTGGTTTATTCTGGAGATCAAATTCTACGGCGTCATGCCGCTCTGGACGCGGGAAATTATTCGCGACTTCGGTTTAAGAAAACAAGCGATCTCTAAATACTGCAACGGGCTGGATGCGTGGCTCCCAAATGAGGAAGTGGCTGGACCTTACTGATGGATTTTCTGAATAACCTTACTCCCGCGTCGGCTGTCAGCGCCGTTGAAGTCGTTGCAAATCTGATTCTGGCTTTCATTCTGGGAATCGCGGTGACGATCGTTTACCGCCTCACCAACCGCAATCGCGCGCTTAACTATTCGCTCATCATGACCATGATTATCCTGGCCATGGTGGTCGCGCTGGTAATGATGGTCATCGGCAACAGCGTCGCCAGAGCGTTCAGTTTGGTGGGCGCGCTGTCGATCATCCGCTTCCGCACCGTGGTGAAAGACAACCGCGATATCGCCTATGTTTTCTTCGCCTTGGGCGCGGGCATGGCGGCGGGCGTCGGCAACTACGAGATCGCGCTCTTCGGAGTGGGAATTATTCTGGTCCTGCTGCTTATCCTGGATTTCGTCAGCTTCGGCACGGCGACCCGCGACTTATTCTTACTCCGTCTGCAAACCATCCCCACGGATATGTCCGAATCGCTGTTTATGCCTGTGTTCGCGGAAATCTTCAGATCTCACAACCGGCTCTCGACCAAGACCGTGAAGATGGGGCAGTATGTCGAGTACTCCTTCCTCGTGCGCCTGAAGCCGGGCGTCACGGATGAGCAGGCCATCAACCGCCTGACCATGATCGAAGGCATGGCCCGCGTCTCGATGATCGCCGAAAGCAACGAAGCCGAAGCTTAGTCTATACCCGATCAATAAAAAAGCCTGTGCAATATTCCGCACAGGCTTTTTTGTTTTTGATATCCAGCCTACCTCAACACCACCAGTTTCGAGGTTGCGCTGCCCGCCGCTTGTTTCAGCCGCACAAAATAACTCCCGCTCGCCAAGTCGCCTCCGGAATTCGTCCTTGCGTCCCAGAACGCCGTATGAGTGCCGGAAGCAAGATCATACCAGACTTTTCCAAACACCCGCCGCCCGAGCGCGTCATAAATCACCACCTCAACCGGTCCGCTTCCCGTCACACTGAACCGCAGCATGGTGGAACCGTTAAAGGGATTCGGATAGTTGTCGATGAACAGGTGAACAGCCGGCACGGGCGGCGGCGGCTCCGGATCACCCACAACATACTCATAAGCACCGATATCGACATAGGGAATTTCGCCGCCCCCTGTGTTTTCCATAGCCTCAATATCGACGCGGTCTTCGTTCCGAATATCCTGCAGCGGACATCCGGTTCCCCACCCCGCGTCGATCAATGGTGAGACAGCCTGCAAACGAAAATCCCGGTTCGCGGCATCCAGAAAGAGCAGATCACCTGAGATGTTTCCCGCTCCCGGATACGATTCAGCTCCGCTGAACGCGCAGTATTGCGCATCAATGGCGTGCGCTTCATCGGGATCAATGTCAACCGTGTTGTCCAGAAAGGCGCAATTACGAACGATGACTTCGCTCGGAGGGATGTCATTATTGAGACGGAGCGCGCTTCCGCAAAAAGCGATTACGTTATTGTAAAGCTGTGCCGCGGTGCCGTCTTTCGTATAGACGCCGTTCGCGCAGTCGGTGATGATATTATTGTAGATCTGAAAACCACTGACAAAGCCCAGCGAAAACGCATTGTCCTGACACCCGTGAATGCGATTTCCCGATATGTCCGCCTGTTCGGCATAGTCATAGTCTATCGCATCATCTCCCGGATTCTCCAGCACGCAGTTCCGAATAAGACTGTAGCCCGCCCGCTCGCAGTCAATCAAATCGCCTCCATAGAGAGCGCCGGGGACTTTGGCAATGCGGCTGTTCAGAATTGTCTGCGACCCATCGAAAGTCAGCACGGCATCCGGCATGTTCTGTTCCCCGCCGAAAGATTCCAGAGCAAGCTCCATGTCAATCCTGTCAAGCGTAATCGCGCAGTTTACCGCGGCGACTCCGCCCGCGCCTGTGTAGGCATCCCGGAACAGACAGTCCGTGACATTCAGCTCTCCGTTGTAGATAAAAACCAGCGATCCGATCAGCTCGTTGCCGTGAAACACTCCGCCCCCGCGAATGGACGCAAAAGATAAATTGGCAGGAGCGGCGTTCTTGATGTAGATGGCGCTCCACGCGTGATTCGGCTCGTAAGGCTCCACGAAAACCGAATCATCCACGGTTCCCGCAATTGACAAACTCCCATAGACTTGAAGCGACTGCTCCGGCCCTAACTTCACGACCGTTCCCGGTTCGATCCTGAGGCTTCCGCTGGCTTCGACCCTTAAACCCGCCGGCAGCAGCACCGGCCCGTTCGCGGACGTAAACGTGCGATCATC
>JAHIZR010000124.1 GCA_018814465.1 bacterium
CCTCCTTAACCAAGCCCGGAGCAGACAGCTCGATCAATCAAAGATCAGAGCTGCTCTTAGGCGGCATCGAAATGATCCAAGAGTCGTTTCCGTTCGGAGTTGGCCCCGGCAATTATCGCTTGTACTCGATGGATTATGCCAGCAAACTCGCCGGCGGAATGATTTCACATAATGCATTTATCGATGCCTTTGCGGAAGCCGGAGCCTTAGGAATCTTTTTATACCTCGGTGCCATATTCATGCTCTATAAGACTCTCAAATGGCGCGGCAGAAAATTGATTCCGGACAATCTTGGAGAGAATCTGAATGTCGGTTTCGGCGCGGTGTTAATCGGCCTGACACTCGCCATGGCCTTCTTGAGTTCCGCCGAATATCCGATCTTCTGGATGTTCTATGCAATGACAGCACTACTTCCCTTGGTTTTTAGAGACTCGTTCGGAGATCAGGCAACACAACCGGTTTTAGCGAAGTAATTTCATGTACGCCGCTGAAAGGGATTATCGAAGCCGACTTTTGACTGGCAGGTCATGAGAAAGTCTTTAATGATTCTGCGCACCGTGCTGTTTCTTCTGGATGTCATCCTGCTGGAAGCAGTTTTTTATGGAGCGTACTGGTGGCGCTTTCGGACGGGGCTGTTTGCGAATCCGGTTGATCTGACAAGCTCTGAATTGCTGATCCCCAGCTTGATCGTTGCCGCCTTCTGGATTCTCTGGCTCGCTTGGTTCGGCTTGTACAAAATCGATCCCTTGCAGTCCAGAGCGGAGGTGGCACAGGATGTCTTTCGCGCAATCGGATTCGGGATTGTACTTCTGTTCATTCTTACTTTTAATCCAGATGATCCGCTTCCGGCTTCCCGTGTGATTCTTGCCAGCTACGGAATCGGAGTTTTTGCCGCGGCTCTGGGCGGCAGACTCATGCTGCTGACCGTGCTGCGGGAACTGCGAGTGCACAGCATCGGAACCTGGAAAACCCTCGTCGTCGGCTCGGGGCAGCCGATGGTTCGATTGTTGAAATATCTGCAGCGACATCCTGAACTTGGCGCGTCGGTGGAAGGCATGCTGACGCCGAAGGGAGAGCCTTCACAAAACGGCTTTTCCATTCCGGTCTTAGGCTCCTTTTCACAGATCAGATCAGTCGTGCGCTCCACTCGTTTTGACACGGTGATACTCGCTCTGAATGAAAAGCATGAACGGCTGCTTGGCCGGTTGGTGCGTACAATGCGGGATTTGCCGATTCGGTCTTTCACGCAGGCGGATCAGTATCAGTTGCTCATCGGTTCGGTCAAGCCCACGCGCATCCACGGTCATCCCCTCGTCGAAATCAGACCGGAGGTGCTGACCTGGATCGAACGTTTCTTCAAGCGAGTCATGGATATTGTCTTCGCGCTGGTTCTGATCGTGCTCACCTTGCCGGTCTGGATGCTGCTGGCGATTATCATTCCGCTTGATTCAAGCGGCCCTATCTTCTATACGCAACGGCGCGTGGGTTTGAACGGACGGGAATTCACGCTGTTCAAGTTCCGTTCGATGTTCCGCGATGCTGAAGCGAGGACCGGCGCGGTCATGGCGGCGCGTGACGATCCGCGAGTCACCAGAATCGGCAGGTTCCTGCGGGCCACGCGCATCGACGAAATTCCGCAAGTTCTCAACGTGCTGGCCGGCAGCATGAGCGCCGTCGGACCCCGACCGGAACGCCGCGCTTTTGTGGAAAGATTCGCGCTGCAAGTCCCGCTTTACGAACGCCGTTTCAATGTGAAGCCCGGAATGACCGGATGGTCGCAAGTTCATCTCAAATATGACAGCAGCTGCGATCAAATCGATCTGAAACTGAAATACGATTTCTACTATATCGAAAATATTTCTTTGCCGCTCGATATGAAGATTCTGTTGATGACCCTTTTCGTAATCGTGCGCGGCGAAGGACTATAGTAACCATTACACACCGGATCATGCTGGACATCAAATTTATTCGCGACAACCCCGAAGCAGTGCGCAGCAGAATTGCGGCGCGGGGCGAAATTCCCGCGCTGGATGAGTTGCTTGAATTGGACAAGCGACGCCGCGTTCTGATCGAAGAGACGGACGGTCTGAAAGCCCGCCGTAATGAGCTTTCCAAAGAAATTGCAGCCCTTTCAAAAAGCGGCGGCATGATTACTCCCCTGAAAGAGGAAAGCCGGGAGATCGGTCAGCGAATCTCGGAAGGCGACGAAGAGCTGAAAACCATTCAGGAAGCGATGAAACAGACTTTACTCGCCATTCCGAATCTCCCTCATGAAACGGTGCCGGTTGGTAAAACCGATGCCGACAACGAACTGATTCGAACATGGGGAAGTCCCGCGAGCTTCGATTTCGAACCGAAAGACCATCTCACTCTTGGCGAGCAGCTTAAAATCATGGATTTCCCGCGAGGCACACGCGTCACAGGCTCGGGTTTCCCTGTCTATGCCGGTCCCGGAGCGATCCTTGAGCGAACCTTGATTAATTTCTTTCTCGATACGCACCGCGCGCGCGGCAACTACAAGGAAATGTCTGTGCCTTTCGTGGTCAACCGCGACAGTCTGATAGGAACGGGACAGTTGCCTAAATTCGAGGATGATCTCTATCGCTGCGATGTCGACGATCTCTTTCTGATTCCCACCGCGGAAGTTCCGCTGACAAATCTGCACCGTGACGATCTGATCGCTTACGATGACTTGCCGATTTACTATTGCGGCTACACTCCATGCTTCAGACGCGAGGCCGGTTCCTATGGAAAGGAAACGCGCGGCTTCCTGCGACTGCATCAGTTCGATAAAGTCGAGATGGTCAAGTTCGTTCGTCCGGAAACATCCTATGACGAATTGGAATCGCTGGTCAAAGACGCTTGCGAGATCCTTGAAGCGCTGAACATTCACTATCGTGTCGTCGCGCTTTGTTCCGGCGATCTCGGATTCAGCGCCGCGAAATGCTACGATATCGAAATCTGGGCGCCGGGCGAAAAAAGATGGCTCGAAGTCTCTTCCTGCTCCAACTTCGAGGCTTATCAAGCGCGCCGCGCCAACATCCGTTATCGCCGCAAGGAAACCGGCAAGCCTGATTTCGTTCACACGCTGAATGGCTCCGGTCTGGCGACGCCCCGCTTGCTGGTGGCGATGATGGAAACCTATCAGAATGATGACGGAACCATTTCCATCCCCGACGTGTTGAAGAAATATACCGGATTCGGCTTGATTACGCCTGACGGTGTGCAATAAGGAGGCTCCGAAGAATGCCGGTCATGGAAGAATTGCTTAGAGCGGCTAAAGTGCTGGCGGACTTCGATTGCCTTCCGGCAACGGACGGCAATTTTTCCGCGCGGCTCGCTCGTCAGCAAATCCTCATCACTCGTTCCGGCATCGAGAAGAGAACACTGACTGAAGCGGGATTTGTTACCGCGGATTTGTCTGATGAGAGTCCCGCGGGAGTCTCCTCGGAATGGCCGATGCACAAAATCATCTACCTCGGCCGCTCGGATGTGAATTGCATCCTGCATGTCCACTCACCCGGACTGACCGCCTTCGCCGCGGCTCACAAACTCCCCGATATGTCAATATTAACCGAAGCAGCGATGGCTATCGGAGAAATCGCTCTGGTTCCCTACGCACAACCCGGCAGCGAGGAGATGGGGCTAAAACTTCTTGATGCTTCTTCCACAGCGTCCGTATATCTGCTTTCGAATCACGGCGCGCTTTCTGTCGGTGGCACCGTCACCGAGGCGCTGCATCGCCTTGAGCGGGCGGAATTCCTGGCCCGAGTTGAATTATCCGCTGCTGCGATCGGCGGAGGAGTGCCGTTGCCTCAACAGGATTTGAAAGGGCTGATCCCATAAACGATGCGTGTGCTGGCTTTTGAATCAAGCTGTGATGAATGCTCCGCGGCGCTGATCGAAAACGGCAGTGTCATTTCGGTCAGGACTCACACGCAATCCGTGCATCGCGATTTCGGCGGAGTCGTTCCCGAACTGGCCGGCCGGTCGCATCTCGAACTGATCGATCGCTTATGTCAGCAAGCGCTGCATGATGCCGAAGCGGAGCTCGCGAGTATCGACTGTGTTGCCGCAACCTCCGGCCCCGGTCTCGTTGGTTCATTGCTGATCGGTCTGCATTACGGGCAGGGAATTGCGCAGGGTAGAGACCTTCCATTCCGGCAGATTCATCATATGGAAGCGCATCTCTATTCCGCTGAAATAGAATCCGGGCCGATGCCGCTGCCCTTCCTAGTTCTGCTCGTGAGCGGAGGTCATACACTGTTAGTGCTCGTGCGCGGCTTGCGCGATTATGAGATATTAGGCTCTACTTTAGATGACGCCATCGGTGAAGCTTACGATAAAGTCGGCAAGCTGATCGGCTTGAGCTTCCCCGCCGGCGCTGAAATCGACCGACTGGCAAAGTCCGGCGATCCGCAGTCTTACTCCTTTCCCGTTTCCAAAAGAGATGCTTCGCTTGATTTCAGTTATTCAGGCTTGAAAACCGCTTTCCGCTATCAAATTCAAAAAATGACTCCACAGGAAATAGAGAACAGAAGGTCGGACTTGTTGGCTTCTTTTCAGTTTGCCGCGTTGGCTTCGACTAAGTCTAAGATTGTCTCCGCTGTCCAGCGGATCAGTCCGCGCGCGCTTGTCGCCGCCGGTGGAGTCTCAGCCAATTCCGTATTACGCGAAGCGATGATCAGCACGGCACTCGCGGCCGGCGTTCCTTGCTATGTTCCCGCGATGCGATACTGCGCCGACAATGCCGCGATGGTCGGCTATCTGGCCTGGAAGCTTGAACAAGAGAGAGTCGTCGATCATCATGAAGTCCGCGCTCGTCCGCGCTGGACTATTACGGATCTGAACAAGGAAGCGGCTCGCCACTAATGCTTTTCTCCTTTGCGGCGCTGCCGCTTTCAGTCACTGATTTGAAGCTGACGCTCGTCGGCAGTCCATGGTGGTATATCCTGCTCGCGATCGCCGCCATTGCATTCGCTTTCTTTGTCTACCGCTATACGCTTCCCCCGGTAAGCGGAATCCGCCGAACGCTGTTATGGATTTTGCGCGGGCTTGCGCTGCTGCTGATCCTGCTGATGATCTTCGAGCCGGTGCTGAGTTATCTCTTCGATCGCACGGAAGAACCTTCAGTCGCTCTGCTTGTCGATCGCTCCGCTTCAATGGCGATTCAAGACGCCGCGGGAGATCGCTCGGCACAACTGGCGGGTTTTTTACAAAGCAGCGAGATCAAACGACTGAAAGGGGCGTGCCGGCTCCGCGCGTTCGCATTCGCCGACAGCATTTATGAGATTCCACCGGACTCGTTGAACAGCCTGCCGATAACCGGGATCGGAACCAATCCGGCTGATGCCTGGCAGAGAACCGAAAATATTCTCGCCGGAGAGAATCTCGCGGCGGTCGTCATGATCTCGGATGGCGCGCAGAATATCGGACCTAATCCGGTTCGTGTTGCGGCGGAGTCTCCCGTTCCGATTTACACCATCGGTATCGGAGACACCGCGCGCGTGAAGGACGCGGTCATCACCGAGATATTGACGAACGAAGTTACCTATGTGAACAGCAAGGTTCCGGTGGATATTCGAATTCGCGCGGAAGGATTGCCGAACTCTTCTTCCACGCTTAGACTGCTGCACTCGAACGGAAGCCTGATCGCGTCCGAACTGGTGCGTTTTTCTTCACAGCAGACGGAGCTTCCGGTCAGCTTTGAATTCACCGCCGATGAACCCGGCGATATTCGTCTGATTGCGGTTCTTGATTCCGTCGCCGGTGAAACGTCACTCAAAAACAACCGCCGCTCCGTCATCATCCGAGTGCTCGATTCTAAATCGCAAACACTGCTGCTGTCCGGCCCGCCGACGGCCGATCTGACTTTCCTGCGGCAGACTCTTGAATCGGATACGACACTTAGTGTAAATACGTTCGTGGAGATCGGCGGGAAATATCTCAACAATCGGTCGGCGCCGTCGGAAGATAATATCCGGCAAGCGGAACTGATTGTGCTGGTTGATTACCCGACTTCCGCTACGCCGCCGGCTATCATCAGCGCTATCAAACAAGCCGCGGAAACCGAAAACACACCCATCTTTTTGCTGGCGGGACCGAACCTTTCCCGCGACCGACTTTCCGCTCTTGCCGATGTCTTGCCTGTTTCCTTGGGAACCAGCAGACTCGCCGCGGACCGTGTTGTTGTGCGCGCGGCCTCCAGTCATCCCTTGCTGACCGACGGAGATTTCAGTCCGGCGCAATGGTCGGAGTTGCCTCCCGTACAAGGCGGAATCGGCAACTTCCAAGTGGATAAAGGCGCTCAAATCATCGTAAAAATGTCTCGTGAGTCGGCAGGGGTGGATGAAGATGAGCCCGCAATCGTGCTGGCCGAGCGCAGCAGCCGCAGAGCGGCGGCGATTCTCTGCTGGAATACTTTCCGCTGGAAAATCGGCATGGCGGACGAGCGCGAGGAGGCGGGATTCTATGATGATCTGATCTCAAGAACCGTCAGTTGGCTCATCGCACCCGTCGAAGAAAAGCGCGTCAAAGTCACTACTTCGAAGAAGCTCTACTCCGGCGGCGAAAAAATCCGCTTCTCCGGTCAGGTATACGGCACGGATCTGTCTCCACGCGACGACGCATCCATCGAGTTGCGAGTTGAAGCGGGAGACCGCACAGAAATCGTTCCGATGAAAAATCAGGGCAACGGCAGATACGCCGGTGAGTTTGATCCGTGGTCGGAGGGCGATTATCGCTTTCGAGCCGCCGCCGCGGTAGGACAGGATACGCTGGGATTCGATGAGGGGCGATTCGCGATCGAAGCCTTTAATATCGAGTTGATTGATGCGCGCGCGCGCTACGACATTCTGAGGCAAATCGCCGAAAATTCCGGTGCGAAGTTTGCCGTCCTCAATGAAGCAGGTTCGCTCATCTCAGCATTGGATTTGAAACCGGTTACGATAACGACAGCGAAGGAACTTCCACTTTGGAACCGGGCGGCGATGCTTTGGATCATCATCGTGCTGCTGGCGGCAGAGTGGACCCTGCGAAAACGAAGCGGAATGCTATAACAATACTCGCGTATGATGAAAGAAAAATTGGAAACGCTCCGAAAACTCCAGCAGGAAGCCATGCTGGGCGGCGGTCAAAAGCGCATTGACGCGCAGCACGAAAAAGGCAAGCTGACCGCTCGCGAGCGAATCGATATCCTGCTCGATCCCGGTTCTTTCAATGAGATCGATGCCCTGGCGACGCATCGCTCGAGCGAATTCGGGCTCGACAAGATTAAAATTTACGGCGACGGAGTGGTTACCGGACACGGCAGAATTGAAGGACGTCCGGTTTTTGTTTTTGCTCAGGACTTCACGGCTTTCGGCGGTTCGCTGGCCGAAATGCACGGCGAAAAAATCTGCAAAATCATGGATATGGCCATGAAAGTCGGAGCTCCCGTCATCGGCTTGAATGACTCCGGCGGAGCGCGCGTGCAGGAAGGAGTCGTTTCACTCGGCGCGTATGCGGAAATCTTCCTGCGCAATACGCTGGCTTCGGGAGTCATTCCGCAAATCTCAGCGGTGATGGGACCCTGTGCCGGCGGTGCGGTTTATAGTCCGGCAATCACCGATTTTACTTTGATGGTCGAAAACACCAGCTATATGTTCGTGACCGGTCCCAAAGTCGTCAAGACAGTCACGCACGAGGAGATCACCAGCGAGGAGTTGGGGGGAGCCTATGCCCACGCGACCAAATCAGGCGTCGCGCACTGCACCTATTCCAATGAAGCCGAGTGCCTGCTTGGAATCCGCAAACTGATTTCTTATATGCCGCAGAACAACCTCGACGACCCGCCTTTCATCGAAGCTCCCCGGAATCAACCGCTGGTCGATGAATCCATTCGTGAGATTATTCCCGATCATCCAAGCAAGCCCTACGACATGAAGGATGTAATCAACAGAGTCGTTGATAGGGACACTTTCTATGAAATCCACGAGGGATTCGCGCAGAACATTATTGTCGGTTTCGCGCGCATCGGCGGGCATTCGGTCGGCATCGTCGCCAATCAACCCGCGGTCCTCGCAGGGGTGCTGGACATTGATTCTTCCCGTAAGGCAGGCCGCTTTGTGCGTTTTTGCGATGCCTTCAATATTCCGCTCATTACCTTCGAAGATGTGCCCGGTTTCTTGCCCGGCACCGATCAGGAATGGCGCGGCATTATCGTCAACGGCGCGAAACTGCTCTACGCTTTCTGTGAGGCGACCGTTCCGAAAATCACCATCATTACGCGCAAGGCCTACGGCGGAGCCTACGACGTCATGAGTTCCAAACATATCCGCGGCGATCTGAATTATGCCTGGCCGTCCGCCGAGGTCGCTGTAATGGGAGCGAAGGGAGCCGTCGAGATTATCTTTGCGAAAGAGATCAAAAACTCGAATGATCCCGAAAAGACGGAAGAGGCCCGCATCGTGGAATACAAAGAAAAGTTCGCGAATCCCTATTCGGCAGCCGCCCGCGGTTATGTCGATGAAATCATCGACCCCGCCGAAACCCGCATGAAGATTATCAATGGCCTTGAACTGCTGCGCGACAAAGTGGATTCGAATCCCCGCAAGAAGCACGGAAACATCCCGCTGTAAATAGCTTCTCAACTAAACGGAGTTGGACATGGCGCAAGTTCTCGTTATCGATGATGATGCAACTTACCGGAGCATTCTCCGGGAATTCATTGAAAAAGCCGGCCATTCGGTCATAGAGGCTGAAAATGCGGACGACGGAGTCAGTATTTTCCTGAAAGAGAAAATCGATCTGGTCATCTCTGACTTGATGATGCCCGTGAAATCCGGAATGGATCTGCTTCATGAACTGCAGCGCATTGATCCGAAGGTGCTCTTCATTTTAGTTACCGGCTATCCGACGATTGATACGGCCACGGAGAGCATCAAGGCAGGAGCCTACGACTTTCTTGTTAAACCTGTGGAAATGAATCAATTAACTGCCGTCATGAAACGCGCGCTGAAGACCCTCGAACTCAAATCCAATCTCACCACCATCCGCGGCGTAAATGTTGCTCTCCTATTATCCGTTCCGCTCTGGATTTTTGCCGGATATATGGTTAAAGTATTGTTGATGGATTAAGTAGTCTCGCACGACACCAATGAAGGAGAAAAGCCATGAATTCCATACCTCAGAAGAGCTTCCATCGTCTGCCGTGGCAACGTATCCTTGTTTTTGCGCTGATCCTCCTCACAGCGGCGATGATTTCCGCTTGCCGTGACAAGACAAGCATTGGTCCGGAGCCGACTCCCAATCCCACAGGAACATGGAGTCTGCGCTTGATTTATGACGGCGTTCATCTGGAATCCACGAATGATACCATCTCGGTCCGAGTCTACGATACGAATGGAATACTGACGGGAGGCGCCACGATTCAATCGACTAATGTGGCCGATTCTCTACAAGTTTCCCCCACAGTTGTGACCACAGCGGACACGATCTCTTCTCCGTGGGGGACACAGATTCCCTTGGTTTATTGGGGCTTCAACAGCACGGTGACCTTCGATACTGTTTTCTGTAAAGCATTTGTCAATGGCGTTGAAGTTGCTGATACGATGGCCATATTCACCCTGATCAGCGACTTTTAATCATATAATAACAAATAATTAAGTGTATGAAATGCACTGCGTAGAGCAGTGCATTATTATTTTACAGACTGTGCAAAATGTGCTGTTAATCTTACCAATATTGCATGTTAGATATGTTGATTGTTTTTCAAAATACCTTGACTGTATTTTATGCATTTCATTATTTCTATATATATTAATATTATACGAGTCATATTCTTGCTTTTTTAAGGGTCAATAAAAATTGGTCTATGGATTGCATATATATGATGCAGAACCTGGGAAGGTAGCGAAATCCGTGCAGATTTCGAGGAGTGTTTTAGGAACGGCGGTGTCTGGCAGTGGTTGATGAACTATACCCCGGGACCCACCAAGATCGTTGGTCGCTGTAGTGCTGTCGTTCCTGAGTTTCGTGGGGGTACAGGAAAAGCCCAGCCAATTGGCCGGGCTTTTCTCTGTTTACAAGTTTTCTATGCGCGAGCTTCCGGCAGTCCGTATGTTTTCCTGTATACCTCCGGAAACCGATCCTTCCCGCACGCCAACTTCATCACATTCGGCCAGAACTTCATCGCCTCAGCAATCATCATATCCGCGAGCATTCGAATCTCCCATTGTGCATGCTCGTCACAGCGGAGCCGGGCAAAATGATAAAGCTCGCGCGCATTGACCTGCATGACGACGCGCTTGCGATGGGCATTCGTCAGAAGATAGGGAGCAAGCAAGGGAGAGATGCCGCGCATCTGCTTCGCCATCTCCACCGATTTTCCGATCGCTTTATGAAACGGCTCATCCAGTCCGGCTTCACGAATACTCGGAGGGATGACAGCCCCATCCGCCTCGATATACTGCTGGTGCAGCAAAGTCATCATGCGGTGCCGCTTCAATTGGCCGAAACAAGCCGCGCTTACCTCTGCTTCGAAAGTTATTGAGATCAACTCGAATTCTCGGGGCAGGACATCATGCGGACCGATAGCTCGAAACAGCTCAATCCACAGCTTTTGCGATTCTCCCGCGGCAATCGCCTGCTGAGTGTCCTGCCATAACCGACCGCCATGAGAGAAGGCGAGCGCGCGCAGCACAACCGCTTCGCCCTCCTGAGTGGCAGCGATTACTCTGAGGCTTGGTCCATTAAAAAACTCGGGATTTTTACTTCTAGCAGCGGCGGCGGTCAGCTCGGCGAGACGCTCATGATTCTTTCGCGGATAGTCGCCGCGAGTGATGTACTTCACCAGCGAAGGAGCCAGTCCGTCGATGGCTTTTCTGATGGCCGCGCCTAAGGCTCGAATCTCCGCCAGCGGATGATCGGAAAAATCCGCTATCACATGCTCAGCATTGCGCGCGTTCATGGTAACACCCATTTGTGTCGAGCAGGCCAACGGCAGCAGATAACGCGCATCCTCTTTGGCTCGTCCTTCCACAAGCGAAATTTCCGCTTTCTTGAGATGCTCTGATCTTCCCGTCAGCAACTGCTCACGCAGAGCTTGATAGATTTCGGCGTAGCCCGCGAAAAGCTCCGGAATAAACTCGCGAAAGGCTGATTCCAAGTTGCCGCAAAGCGCCTCCGGCGGCACAATATAATCCTCACCAATCGTGACATAGCGCTGGGATTTCTCGGTAAAGCTCAGGAGTCTGTGCGATTGCAGAACCTCGCTGGCCAGGCGCGAAATACCGCTGATATCAAAATTGAATACGGCATGTTCGGCAACCGAGGCATGTCCTAATCCAAATATAATGTTTTCATTGGACTTACGAGCGCGCACCACACTGACCCTTGCCGCTCGACGAAGCTCCGTTACATGTTTGGGATCTCGCGAAATCCGGGCATAAGCCGCCGATAGCGTTTCGGGAGTAAACGCTTCGATTGTGATGTCAGAGGAGATCCTCTCCTGAATCAATTCAAGGATCTCTCTGGCATCGGTTGCTGTCGGTGATGATGAGGAGGAAGCCTCCGCCCGAGCCTTAAGCATCCGCAACAATTCGGTGGTCTGAGTCAATAAATCGGCATCGAGATTATAGCCGGCAAGTCGAACAGATACTGCCATATAACGGTCTGATAAAGTATATTAATTGATGAAGTAGCTTAAGGTAGGAGCGAAGCATTTCGCCCATATTACGGCTGTTTACGGGGATTAATGCTCTGCTGTAGCCACTAATATAGGAAAGGTACACATGAAATGCCTCCCAAAGTGCCCACTTTGAGTTAATTCCCCCGCATATCACTTAACGGAAAACTTGCATTTAATCAGCAGATGCATTATATTCTGCCTCACGAACTGAGGATGATTCTATAGTTTCCACCAGCTTTGCGTGACTGCTATGATAATTGGCCCCCCACGATTATCAAGCTCCGCCTCGCTGGTGGTTATTTTTAATGATGTTGCCGGGGTGGCGGAACTGGTAGACGCAGCAGACTCAAAATCTGCCGGGGTTTTACCTCATGCCGGTTCGAGTCCGGCCCTCGGCACACGTAAACTCTAAAAGCCTCACCCCGATAGGAGTGAGGCTTTTTATGCGCACTTGGCTGCTTCACAAACAACTGTCTGATCCCGTCACAGGAAAAAACGATCCCGGTTACGCCGCATCCGACGCCCTTCCTGTCGATCGCTTCCGACCTCCGATCCAGCCTTTTTTCCAGAAGTAATAGAGAAAAGCGCCTCCGGTTATCAGCATGAGTCCCCAGGCGAAAAGGTATCCGAAAAACCATCTCAGTTCAGGCATATTCCAAGGCGAAACGGACGCATCAAAGTTCATTCCATAGATCCCCGCGATGAACGTCACCGGAATAAAAAGCGTTGCGATAATCGTCAGCACTTTCATCACTTCGTTCATGTTCAGGCTGACCTGCGAACGGTAAGACTCCATTAAAGCCGAACTGATATCGCGATAGGATTCCACAAGATCAAGCAGCTGCACGCAGTGATCGTAGCAATCACGCAGATATATCCTTGTCTCATCATCAATCAGCGGCGTCGGATCCCGATAGAGCCGGTCGACCGCCTCGCGTGTGGGCCAGAGATGACGGCGCAGCTTCAGCAAATCACGCCGCACCTGATAAATGTCCTCGAGTAATTTATCATCCAAAGATCTGACAATACGCTCTTCGAGATCTTCAATTCTATCTCCGAGGCGTTCCAACACCGGGAAATAATGATCTATAATTGCATCCACTAAGGAATACATCAAATACGCTGGTCGAGAGAAGCGTATTCGGGGTTCTGACACACGAATTCGTTTGCGGACCGGATCAAGGCAGTCGCCTGTCTCTTCCTGCAGCGTCAGGACAAAATCCTTGCCGAGAAAAATACAAATCTGCTCACTGTTAATCGTCGCTTCATATTCCTTGACCATTCGCAAGACAATAAAAATCGTCCCTTCATAATGCTCGGTCTTCGGGCGCTGCGTCGTATTAACGACGTCTTCCAGCGCGAGCGGATGGAGATTGAATACTCTGCCCAATTCCATCAGCTTCTCAGTATCGGCAAGTCCTTCAATATTAATCCAGACTAACGGCCACTTATTCAGATACTGTCCCAGGTCTTCTGAAACATTGCACTCCGTCTCAAAGATTCCGTCTGCCTTGGTGGCTGTCAAATAGCACTGCGTTTGGGCCGCGCCTTCATGAGTAGTGAGTGAGCCCGGCGCCGAACCCGGAGACAAAGTGGCGCGGGGGATTCTCCTCTGCTTGTTCTTGCGGCGCAGTTTCTGAGTCATGGCAAGCACTCTCTTCAATAAAATAAAGGCATGGCAATGTTGATCCGGTTCGCAGTCGTTGCTTCGCAGTGCCTCAAAACTGATGAAGGGATAGTCCCGCTTTGATCAGTTAACCAAAAAACTGTACTTCAAGCGACTAATGACCCCTGTCATCATATTCTAATGTCGTGTTATTATTGGAGAATTGCAAGCTCTTTATCGATTCGTTCAACACCGGAGTTCTTGACTTTCGTCCTTAAAATTGCTAAACTTAAAGTCTATGACAGATTATTCAACAGCAGGCGTCAGCCTTGATCGCGGCAGCCACGCCAAAAAGCTCATCTCAAAGGCCGCAAAAGCCACTTTTACACCCGAAGTCCTGCACGGGATCGGACATTTCGGCGGCTTTTTTGCCCTCGGCGATCAACCCGGATCGGATGTACTCGTTGCCTCCACCGATGGTGTCGGCACGAAAGTACTGCTCGGAATTCAACTTGGTATGATCGACAGCCTCGGTCAGGACCTCGTTAACCATTCGGTCAATGACATCCTCTGCTGCGGCGCTCAGCCGCTCTTTTTCCTCGACTACATGGCTTTCGGCAAACTCGAACCGGAAATCGCCGGCAAACTCGGCGAGAGTCTGGCCCAAGGCTGTATTGAAAACGGGATCGCTCTCATCGGAGGCGAAACCGCTGAAATGCCCGGCCTGTATCATGAAAATCATTTCGATCTGGCCGGAACAATCGTGGGGAAAGTCCGCCGCAACAAAATCCTCGATGCTTCCCGCGTAAAGAAGGGCGATATCCTGATCGGAATCGCTTCCAGCGGCCTGCACACCAACGGCTACTCACTGGTTCGGCGTGTCTATAAAAAAGAAATTAAAGACGACGCTCTGCACGATATCCGGCTCCCTGACCGTAAAAGCCTCGCTTCCGCTTTGATGACTCCACATCACAGCTACTTCACACAAGTCTATCCGCTGATCGAAGATAATCTTGTGAATGCGATTTCGCACATCACCGGCGGCGGCTTATTGGACAATACCGCGCGAGTTGTGCCCAAGGAGCTATCCTTGAATATCGACTGGGAAGCCTGGCCGCGACCCGCTCTGTTCAAGCATATTCAAGAGCACGGTTCCATTCAAGAAGAAGAGATGCGAGCCGTCTTTAATCTTGGCATCGGCTTGGTGCTGATCGTGAGTGAAGCCAAAACAAAAACCGTGCTCGCGGAACTCGACAAAACATGCGGCGAAGCCTTCAAAATCGGCCGCGTTGAATAGCGTGAACAGCCTCTTCTGTTTGATAGCAGGCTACCTGATCGGCGGAATTCCCTTCGGTATTCTGATCGCGAGACTTGTTAGAGGAATTGATCCGCGTACGGTCGGTTCCGGCGGGATGGGAGCGACAAATGTCTCACGCGCCCTCGGCAAAAAGTGGGGAATCTTCGTCCTCTTATTGGATGCGTCCAAAGGCTATTTCCCCGTCGTCTTTCTTGCTCCGTTGCTCATGCCTGAAAACAGCGCGTTGGGCGGCATGCTGCTCGCGGTTTCCGCGATGGCCGGTCATGTCTGGACTCCTTATGCCGGTTTTCGCGGCGGCAAAGGAGTCGCCACTGCCGCCGGAGCAATGGGCGCCATCAATCCGATAAGTCTGTTCTTCGCCTTGGGAATCTGGCTCATTACCGTTGTTATCTTCCGCTTTGTTTCACTCGCTTCCGTGATGGCGGCGATTGTCTTTCCGGTTATCGCTTGGCGACTCGAAGGCGAACTCACTCCCATTGTCTATGGCGGAGCGATGATCGCTTTGTTCTTAATCTATACTCATCGTCACAATTTCAAGCGCATCTTCGCCGGCACTGAAAGCAAACTCTTCTAAATTATGCATACAGCCATTCTTGGAGCAGGCAATTGGGGAACAACGCTGGCAGTTAATTTCGCCCGCAGCGGTCATGCCGTCTGGCTCTGGGAATTCGATGCCGCGCAAGCTGAGTTAGTGCAGAAGAGCCGCCATAACGAGAGATTTCTGCCCGGAATTGAGTTGCCGGACGGCATTCATGTTACTTCGATTCTGAACGAGGCGGTGGCGAATGCTCAAGTGATCTTCCTCTGCATTCCGACTCAGACCAGCCGTTCGGTCGTCCGGCGGATTGGCGCTCTGAATGCGGGGAAGATTATCGTTAGTTTGATGAAGGGAATCGAGCAAAAAACAAAGGCTCGTGTTTCACAGATCTGCCGAGCGGAGTTGACTGATTTCGATCAGGACTCCTATGCGGTGTTGTCCGGTCCCACAATAGCTGCCGAAGTAGCACGTGATTTGCCGACTTCAGCCGTGATTGCTTCCACTTCCGAGCGAACCGCGACATTGATTCAGGATGCGTATTCTTCTTCGATCTTGCGGTTGTATCGCTCGGATGATGTTGTCGGCGTCGAGACTGCCGGTGCCGTCAAAAACGTCATCGCATTGGCTGCGGGGATGTGCGCCGGAATGAAGCTCGGCGATAATGCCATGGGATCGTTGCTGACGCGCGGCTTGTTCGAAATGTCAAAGCTCGGTGAAGCGCTCGGCGGCAACCGCCTGACCTTCAGCGGGCTCTCAGGGATGGGCGACTTGGCCACGACCTGCAATTCACCTAACAGCCGCAATCGCACCGTCGGAGAACGCATCGGTCGCGGCGAAACATTGCAGCAGGTGCTGGATTCGATGGTCATGGTTGCCGAAGGAGTCTGGACTTCCCGCGCTGCCCGGGAACTTGCCGCTGAATTAAAAATTGAAATGCCTATTACCGAAGCGGTTTGTAAGATTCTTTTCGAG
>JAHIZR010000125.1 GCA_018814465.1 bacterium
AAAAATGCGGATATTTTTGAGTCGATAGTGGCAGAGCGCGGGGTGCGGATGCCCGAGAGGAGTGGGGATGAAAGAAAAGGATGAAGGATGAAGGATGAAGGATGAGGGATGAGGGATGAAAGCGGAAACCGGAAACGAGAAACTTGAAAATCGGATCCCCCATGAACCTATTTCCAAATAAGATTCCTGCCGGGTTGCGCACCTGAATGTACTCGAAAATATCACATTCTCCGTGCTTAAGTAAGGCTCGGCGAAGAGACCCCCCCTACCCCCCCATTTGTCTGCGACGAAATGGGGGGGACCGGAAAGGTATATTACGATTAACATCCCATGCCCGCCCCGTTTAGAATTTCGACGCGGTTTGGAGGAAACAAAGAAATACCCCCCTACCCCCCCAAGCCAAGCTTGGAGGGGAATAAGAAAAACCGGGTGATGCCCGGTTTTAATTTTTCTTTGCTTTCAGTTGGGCGCGGCGGATTTCCATGATTCCGCAGCCTGCGCAGGATTCGGGATGGCCGCTAGCCCAGTCGCGGCGCACCTTTTTTGTCGAACGCACCTTACGCCAGACCATGTAGCCGAGAGCAGAGGCGACCGCGGCAATCACCAATAATAAATCCAAGCCGCTTGACATTACGAGAAGCCCAACAACTTGCCGCCCTGAAAAACCGCGAAGGCTCCGACCCAAGCCAGCACGGACATATAGGCAATCATGAAGATCGGCCAACGCCAGCTCATCGTTTCGCGATGGACAATGGCGACGGTGGACATGCATTGGCAGGCCAGCAGGAAAAAGACCATCAGCGACCAGCCTAAGAGCGGCGTATAAAACTGACTGCCGTCGGCGCGTTTCTCGTTCCTCAAGGTTTCGCGTAGAGTCGGGGTATTCTCGTCGGCTTCTTCAATGCCATGTACGACGGCCAGGGCGCTGACAAAGACTTCGCGCGCGGCAAAGCTGGCGATGATGCCGATGCCGATTTTCCAGTCGAAGCCGAGCGGCTTGATAACCGGCTCGATCAGTTTACCCATTTGACCGCCGAGACTGTTTTCAACTTTCGCGGCGGCTTCGCGGCCACTCACGACGCGCAGCGCGGCGGCTTGATCAGCAGTTGACAGGCTGTTGTCGGAGAGGATTTCCTGCCGCGCGGACGCAAAGGGCGCCGGATCGGTATGAACGACAGGCAGGTTCATCATCGCCCAGATGACTACCGTCGCGGCCATGATAATCGTTCCGGCGCGGCGGATAAAGAGCCAGCCGCGTTCGGCGAGATTGGTCAGAACCGAGCGCAGCGAGGGGAGTTTGTAGGTTGGGAGTTCAAGAAAGAGCGGCGGGGGCGGGCTTTTCAGGATGGTACGCTTGAAGATGGCGGCGACGGTGACTCCGGTGACAACGGAGATCACATACATCGACATCAGCACCAGACCGCCTGTGGTGAAAACACCCCAAACAGGTCTGTTGGCAACGAAAATCGTTCCGATAATCAAGGTGTAGACCGGCAAGCGAGCGCTGCAGGACATGAGGGGAGCAACCAGAATTGTAACCAGCCGGTCTTTGCGGCCGGAGATCGTGCGCGTGGCCATGATGCCGGGAATGGCGCAGGCAAAACTGGAGAGCAGCGGCACGAAGGCGCGACCGTCAAGCCCGACGCGAGCCATGATGCGATCCATCAGAAACGCCGCGCGAGCCATGTAGCCCAGGTCTTCCAACAGGCCGATGAATAAAAACAGAATCAGAATCTGCGGCAGGAAAATAAGGACATTCCCCACGCCCGCGATGACGCCGTCCACCACTAAGCCATGAAACAGGCCGGAGGGAATCAAGACCGCGGCATATCCTGAAATGAATCCCATCAGGCTTTCAGTAAGATTCATCAGAGGCTCAGCCCACGAGAAGATCGACTGAAAGACAAAAGCCATGACGCCGAGGAAAATCGCGGGTCCGGCGAAGCGCTGCAGCAGTATCCTGTCCAGAATGTCGGTCAGACGATGTGGAAAATCCTGTTCGACAGCCGCCGACAGGATCATCAAATCCTTCAGATAGCGGTAGCGAGCGCTGGTTTCGATGGCGCGCACTTGGCGCGTTGACAGATGATGCTCCTTAAGAATACGGCGAGTAAGCGCAAACTCACTCGCCGGAATCTTGACGGCGTCATCGCCTTCCAGAGTGGAGATCAGCAGCCAGAGGGCTTCAGCGCGGGCATGCTTCTCATCCGTCAAGCCGGAAGACAGTAATCCTTCCGCAAGTGTCGAGACCGGCTCGTTGAGTGCGGGCGGCAGGCAATCGATGAAGCGCGGGACGCATCCCGGTTGATGACAATAGCATTGGTCCGTTTCGAGCGCTTCGCGGAGCTGATGAATCCCTTCACCATCGCGAGCCACCAGCGGCACGACCGGACAGCCCAGCGCAATACTAAGCTTGTCCGCATCGACTTCAAAGCCGCGCTCACGGGCGATATCCATCATATTGAGCGCGATGACCATCGGAATTCCCAAATCCTGCAATTGAGTCGCGAGGTAGAGATTGCGGCGCAGGTT
>JAHIZR010000013.1 GCA_018814465.1 bacterium
CGGTCTTGCGATGATACTCACTTTCTATATCATGTCGCCCACGTTGAACCAGATCAACACAACCGCTTTGCAGCCCTACTTGGAAGGCAATCTCGATCAGAAAACCGCGCTGGCGGAAGCGGTTAAGCCGATGAAAAATTTCATGCTCGCGCAAGTTCGCGAAAAGGATCTGGCTCTCTTCGTCAATATGTCCGGCACTGAACGCCCCAGTGATGAGACTGAAATCGGACTCGCTGTGCTGGTGCCTGCCTACGTCATCAGTGAGCTTAGAATCGCCTTTCAGATCGGATTCGTGCTCTACTTGCCATTCCTGATTATCGACATGGTCGTGTCATCCGTTCTGCTGGCAATGGGAATGATGATGCTGCCTCCCGTTATGGTAAGTCTTCCTTTTAAAGTCCTGCTGTTTGTTATGGTTGATGGCTGGTATCTGATTGTCGAATCCATGGTAAAAAGCTTTCACTGATAAACTATTATGACTCAAGAACTCGCCACATATTTAACAAGCCATGCCTTAATGACGGCACTCATGGTCAGCGCTCCCATGCTGATCGCGGGAATGGTTGTCGGCGTGCTGATTTCCATGTTTCAGGCCGTTACACAGATCAATGAAATGACACTGTCATTCGTGCCTAAGATTGTTGTCACCGCGCTGGCTTTGCTCCTGTTCGTGCAGTGGATGGCGTCAAAGCTGATCGACTTCATGAATTATGTCTTTAACTTAATCCCCACGATTGCCTCATGAAAACACGCGAACAAGTCGTAGAGATTCTCCGAGAGATTAAGAACCTGCCGACGCTGCCGGCCGTCGCAACTCGTGCCATGACAATGACAGAAGACCCCAACTGTTCCCAGATTGAATTGGCGAATGTCGTGGAACAGGATCCCGCAATCGCGACCCGGCTGCTCAAACTTGTCAACTCGCCCTTCTATGGGATTCGCGGCACGGTGGACAATGTCAAGCAGGCGCTGATTTTCGTCGGCATGTCTAACGTTCGCAATTTGGTGCTTTCGACTTCGGTACTGGAGTTGTTCGATGATGATGGGAAAGTCGGCAGTTTCGATAGAAAGGAACTCTGGCTGCACTCGATGGCAACGGCAATCACCGCCAGAACAACCGCACAAATCTCAAGAATCGTTGATCCGGAGGTTGCCTTTACCGCGGGCTTGATTCATGATGTCGGTAAATTGATCATCGACCGGTTCTTTCATGATGATTTCAAGCGGATTATTGAACTTATTGATCTTCATCATTGCACCATGACCGATGCCGAGAACGCCGTACTCGGTTCAAGTCACAGCGAAATCGGCGCGCATCTGGCTCAGAGGTGGGGATTGCCCGCTGCCTTGCGTGAAGCAATCGGATATCATCATGAACCTCAGAATGCGCAGACGAGTAAGCACTTGGCGGCGCTGGTCGGATTCGCCGATGTGCTGGCTCGAGATTTAGGTATTGGGACCGGCGGCGGATCAACTCCCGTTTTAACGGAACACCACCTGTCACTCACAAAAATGTCAACGGAAGATCTGGCCGAACTTAGACGGCACCTTGCAGATAGTATTGAAGAGCGCGTCAATCAAATGGCGGCTCTCTGAGTAAGCAACCGGGGACAATCCCGTGCTGATAGATATTTCTCAAATAGAAGTATTTCTACTGATCTTCATCCGTATTTCGTCGGCACTGGTTGTGCTGCCGGTCTTTGAAAATAAAGCGTTCCCGACTTCCGTTAAAGTGGGATTCTCGATTGCATTGACCCTGCTCTTGATGCCGGTGCTGCAGATCTCGCTGCCCCATACAAGCGGAACGCTTGTCGAATACTTTCTGCTGGCAATGCGCGAAGTTGCCTGCGGTATCCTGATGGGATTCGCCGGTCAGTTCCTGTTCTATGCGGTGGAGATCGCGGGGCAGCTAATCGGATTTCAGTCGGGACTTTCGATCGTCTCCTCAATCGATCCGAATACAAATGCAAACAGCGATGTTCTCACGAAGGCTTATCGGCTGCTGATGCTGATGCTCTTCCTGAGTTTCAACGGTCATCATCTGATGCTGCAAACGCTGGTGGACAGCTTTCATATCGTCCCCATCGGTCAGTTCAGCATTGACGGCCGGATCACGGAGTGGGCTTATCATACCGGGACGCTTGTGATGGCCAAAGGAGTCCAGCTTGCGGCTCCTCTGATGATCAGTCTGCTGCTGACGGATATCGGACTCGGCATCCTGACGCGTGTGGCTCCGACGATGAACGTCTTTATTCTGGGATTCCCTCTGAAAATCGGATTGACGATGTTTCTTGCTTCCGTCTCGATCGGTGTCGTTACCAATATCTTTTCTGTGCAGTATGTTGAATTCATGAGATCGTTTCCTTCCATACTCCGGCTGATGGTGCATCCTTAATATGTTCGAAAAAGATTCAAAGACCGAAAAACCGACTCCGAAACGGCGCAGCCAGGCTCGTCAGGATGGTAATGTCGCCCGTTCGCAGGATCTGAATTCCGCCGTCGTGCTGTCGGTCGGATCGATGATGCTGCTGTGGACAGGGGGGATGATGTTCTCGGAAATGGCTGAAGTGATGAAAGGAATCTTCAGGCACTCCGCAACGACCGAAATCACCATCGGAATCATGCCGGAATATCTGGCCCAGGGAATTCAAGCGATCGCAAAAATCGTCGGACCGCTGTTCATCGGCATCATGATAGCCGGATTCTTAGTCAATGTCGGTCAAGTCGGAATGAAGGTATCATTGAAATCCGCCAAACCGAAATTCGAACGCTTGAATCCGCTGTCGGGAATTAAAAAACTCTTTTCACTAAGGGCGCTGATCGAACTGCCTAAAAGCTTCCTGAAGCTGATCGTTATTGGCGGAATCATTTATCTGACAATCATGGCATCCGTTGAACAGATCTATTCCTTAGTGGAGATTCCCTTTGAAAATCTGGCCGGGAATATGGGCGGACTGCTCGGCAAAGTCTTCCTGATGGCTGCGTTGTCATTGCTGATTATCGGCATTCTCGACTATGCCTATCAGAAATATGACTTCGAAAAATCATTGAAGATGAGTAAAGAAGAAGTCAAGGAAGAAGCAAAGCAGTCGGAAGGGGATCCCAAGGTCAAAGGAAAGATTCGTGAGATTATGTTCAAGAACGCTTTCCGCCGTATGATGAAAGCCGTTCCGGAGGCGGATGTCGTCATCACCAACCCGGTTTTCCTTGCTATCGCCCTGAAATATGATCGCGAGAAAAACGGAGCTCCCGTCGTTCTTGCAAAAGGAAAGCGAAAAGTCGCGGAACGAATCCGCGAAATAGCTATCGAGCATAATATCCCCATCGTCGAGAATAAACCCTTGGCATGGGCGCTGTGGAAAGCCGTCGAGATTGGTGAAGCCATTCCGGTCGAGCTCTACAAAGCCGTTGCCGAAGTCCTCGCATACGTTTACAGACTGAAGAATAAGTTCTTCGGAGTTGCATAGAGTAAATGAGTACCACTGTCGCTAATACGGTCGCCGCAAGATCCGGCGACGCCCTGAAAAAGCTGATGAAGCACAGCGATATCGCGATGGCTATCGGTCTCGTCGGAATCGTTGTGGTGATGATCATTCCGATCCCGCCGTTCTTCATCGATCTCTGTTTGGCATTGTCGATTTCTATCGCGCTGGCAATCCTGCTGACGGCTCTCTATGTTGAAGAACCCCTGAAATTCTCGGTTTTCCCCGGACTGCTGCTGGTCGTGACGCTTTTCCGCCTTGCCCTCAACGTCGCCACCACGCGACTTATCTTGGGCGACGGCGATGCCGGACAGATTATCGAGTCGTTCGGCAGCTTTGTCGTGAAGGGCAATTATGTTGTCGGTTTGGTCATTTTTATCGTTTTAGTCATCATCAACCTGATCGTAATCACCAAAGGTTCCGGTCGTATCGCGGAAGTCGCCGCGCGCTTTACTCTGGATGCCATGCCCGGCAAGCAAATGGCGATTGACGCCGATCTCAATCAGGGAATGATCGACGAAGCCGAAGCGCGCCGCCGCCGCGAAAAAATTTCACGTGAAGCGGACTTCTACGGTTCAATGGACGGCGCTTCCAAGTTCGTCCGCGGTGATGCCGTTGCCGGGCTGCTTATCACTGCCATTAATATCTTTGGCGGTTTTGCCATCGGTATGGCGCAAATGGGGATGACTTTCAAAGATGCCTCATCAACTTTCACTATTCTTACGGTTGGTGACGGTTTGGTTTCGCAAATTCCCGCCCTGATGATTTCGGTTGCCGCCGGCATCATCGTGGCTCGTGCCGCTTCCGAAGGCAATTTGGGCAGGGACGTCACCGTGCAGCTGCTCGGCTATCCGCGAGCTATCTACATTGCTTCCGGCGTGCTCGCCTTCTTTGCCCTGACTCCGGGACTGCCGACCATTCCCTTCCTGACACTCTCCGCATCGCTTGCGGTGCTGGCTCGCATCAGTTCCAAGCATCAGCAATCCGTTAAGGATCGGGAAGCGGAAGAGCGAACCCCTGCAAAAGCGCAGCCGGACAGAGTCGAGGACTTCCTTTTGGTCGATCCGCTTGAAGTCCAGATCGGCTATGGCATGATTCCGCTCGTCGAAGGCGGTCCCGGCGGTGATCTGCTGGACCGCATCACGAATCTGCGCAGGCAAATTGCGATGGACAGCGGCTTTGTCATTCCCCCCGTGCGTATTCGGGACAATACTCAGCTCGCTCCCAATACATATGTCATGAGAATCCGCGGTACGGAAGCGGGCAGGGGAGACGTCCGGCCCGGAATGCTGATGGCGCTTACTCCCGATGAAGGCGGGCAGCGTATCGAAGGAGTTCCCACTCGCGAACCGAGTTTCGGACTGCCTGCAATCTGGATTCCCCGAGAGCGCAAGGAACAGGCGCAGCAGCATGGTTATACCGTCATTGAACCGGCTGCTGTGGTAGTTACGCACCTGTCGGAAATGATTAAGAAGGAAGGCTACCGTCTGATGTCACGCGAAGCCGTTCAGGAACTGCTGGATGCCGTCAAGAAAACACATAAAGCGGTCGTTGATGAGCTGGTCCCGAATCAGCTCGGGATCGGTCAAATCCAGAAAGTCCTGCAGAATCTCTTGAAGGAAGGACTGCCGATTCGTGATATGTCCACAATTCTGGAAACACTCGCGGACTATGCTCCGATTACCAAAGACACTACTTTCCTCACGGAAACGGTGCGCGTGGCGCTTTCCAAAGCCATCGCCGAAAAATACGAAGATGAACCGGGCAAACTCTCCGCGATCACTTTCGATCCTAAAATCGAGCATACGGTCTCTGACGGCTTGACAACCGCCGCCAAAGAAGGAACCGAATTCGCCCTCCCCGCCGTCGTTGTCAGTAGAATAATCGACCGCGCCCGGCAAATGTCCCAGAATATGCTCGCCAAGGGATTTCAGCCGATTATCGTCACGGCTCCCGGTGTCCGCGCTTTCCTGCGCAGAATGCTGGAAGTCGAACTGCCAAACCTAATTGTTCTGTCCACTGGTGAACTGCCCGCGGATACCACGATTCAACCAATGGGCATGGTTAGCCTTGAAGGGTAATTAATATGAAAACCTCCAAATTCTCCGCCCCCACCATGCGCGAAGTCCTCGCCAAAGTAAAAGCCGAGCTTGGAGAGGATGCGGTCATTCTCAAATCCGAGAAGGTTAAGCCTGACAAAGGAATGAATTTCCTTAAAAAGGAAATGATTGAAGTCACCGCAGCCAGACCTGAGGATGTTAAAGAAGAGCTTCAAAGTGGCCCCGAATTTGCTGAAACTCTCGATAAAACCATTACTTCTGAAGTGGAAAACCGTCGAGCACCC
>JAHIZR010000126.1 GCA_018814465.1 bacterium
CTGGGTGCTTACGTCGGCCAAGAGCTGCAATACAAATTCACTTTCGGTAGTGACGGTTCCGTCCAATACTCCGGCTTCTTCCTCGATGATCTGGTCATTTGGGGTGGTGGTCCCGCCGGTGAAATCGCCGGTCAGGTGCGCGAATTAGGATCGAATCTCCCGATCGAAGGCGCGGATATTACAGTCTTAGAAGCTCCTGAAGTTATCGCGTTCACCAATGCCAGCGGCGCGTACACTTTGCGAGTCGAACCGGGAACGTATACGGTTACTGCTCATAAACAAGGATACTGTGATGTAGTCCAGACAGATATTGTCGTGGTAGACAACGTCACAACGACCTGCAACTTCAGCATGCTGCAGCCGGCCGGAGCCACTAATGTGTCTTCCATTAATTTGCAGACAACGATCGGTGTAAATGCCTCGATGGAGTTTATCATCACCAATCCGGGCGCAGGCTGTCAGTTTGAATATGAACTAACTGCGGATGTCCTCTGGTTGACATTTAGCCCGGACGAGGGCGAAGTGGCGCCGAATGGTTCACAAACGGTCACGGTGACGGCGACCGTTGATGAACTGCCTGCCGGACAACATTTAGCGACCGTCTCAATGGTGAACAACGATGAAGTCAGCCCGCTGGAATTTCCCGTGATTCTGGAAATTGTCGATCACGTGGATGACCTGTCTTCTATTCCGGCAGAATTCGCGTTCTATCAGAACTATCCCAATCCGTTCAATGCCACAACCGCGCTGCGTTTCGATCTTCCTGTTGAAACCGCTGTGGATATTGTGATCTTCAATGTGATGGGGCAGGAGGTGGCACACCCGGTGAAAAGTCATCTTCCGGCAGGACGACATAGACTCGTTTACACTGCTGACGGGTTGCCCACCGGAATGTATCTGGTACAGATGAAGGCGGGTGAATTCACCGGACTTCAGAAGATGATGCTACTGAGATAAACATCTTGCTGTCAAAACGAAAGGCCGATTCAGATTGTTGGATCGGCCTTTAATTTCTGGACATGGTCTTAGGAATTCTTCGATTCACGGAAGTGCTCTAATCTCTTGACTAAGAGAAAATAGCAATACTTTGTATAATATATGTTTACGCTTAATTAGCGACAGTCTGGACTCTCGGTAATTACCCTTTGCTGGACTATCAAGAAGTGGACTTCGTATAATCCAGAAACAGCCTTCGGGGTGGAGAAGAGGTTGATTGTTGCGGAGTGTTACAGGCTTTTTGTACCAACTCTGTAAACTTTAGCTGTTTTCCGAAGCGTCGGAAAGACCGTTATCTAACCTTTTTTCTTAACAAGCCTATCCCCGGCATTATCTGACCTGTAACTTTCAGGGAGAATATCACATTCGGGAAGCTGTTGTGAAAGTAGAACAAATCGTGATAAAAAAATGAGAATTCATAATAAGGCAGTTGACAAATACCTGAAAGCTACCTAACTTAATTATTGACCCGGAAGGGAGGCTCAGTTAACCATCAAGTTTCGTCAAATTGATTTATATCAGAGGTTTATCATGACAGAAAAAGTTCGATTATTAACAGTTATCGCATTGTTGATATTGATCAGTAATATCTCACTGGCTGTCAATGTTACCTTCCAGGTCAATATGAACGTTCAGATAATGCGCGGCAATTTTGACCCTGATGTTGATGATGTTGTGGTACGCGGCAACCTTAATGACTGGGGTCATTGGGGCAGTGGGATGGATATGCCGCTGAATGATGGTGATCATGATGGCATTTACACCGGAACCTACAATGACACAGGCACAGGTCACCGTGAATTCAAGCATGTAGTACTGCTTGGCGGTGATCCTGACGATATTATCGATCCGTTCATTCAACGAAGCTATGAGATTGTCGGTGGTGATCCTATTGTACTCCCGGTGGTGTTTTTCGCCGATGATGATGGTTCAGGGGAGGCGCTCGATGTGGAACTGCTCTTCCAGGTTGATATGGAAATCCAATTGCTTCAGGATAACTTCAATCCTGAAGAGGATCTGCTTGTAATTCGCGGGAGCAAGGTTCCACTTGCATGGGGTACAAATACCAACGTGATGATTCAGGATGCGCTAAATCCCAATCTCTGGACACTGGAACTTCAATTTGATAATATTCTCTTTGGGGAAGATATCCAGTATAAGTTTGTCATTGTTGAACATGGTATTTCGGGAGGCTCACCAAATGATATCTGGGAACAGCCGGACCCGGAAAACACACGCGACGGCAACCGTTATTATGAGCCCAATGGTCAGGAACCCGATGAGGATGAAGATGGCTACGGTGAAGTGGTTCGTGACCTTGTTTATTTTTCGGATATAGACTTCACGGAAGTAACCGAGCATGATATTACGGTTACTTTCTCTGTTGATACCCGGCCGGCTTATCTCAAGTGGCTCGATCCTGATTCAATCATTATCGATATCCAGACTGGAGACCCGTTAATAGATCCAATCACAGGATTCCAGATTGCCGGGACATTCAACGGCTGGCCCTGTGGTGAGTTTACAGCAGAACATGAGATGTATGATGATGGAACCAACGGTGATGTAACAGCCGCGGATTCTTTCTTTACCATTCAGCATATCTTCCCTGCCGGGTCCAACTTCGAACATACGTATAAGTATGCCGTTAATGGGATGGATGCTGAAGGAAGATACGGCCATGACCATATGCTGACCTTATCGAATGCTATTACGGATACCAGTGTCATAGATACATTCGGCACGGTCGATCATCTATATGATATGTGGATTATCATGATCTATCCCGATTACAACGATATCGAGGAGAGATCGGGCGTTGTACCGGATAAATTCAGGGTCGGCCAGAATTACCCCAATCCATTTAATCCGACAACAACCATTTCGTTTGATATTCCCAATGCAGCCCCGGTAGAACTTACTGTCTACAATATTCCGGGACAGCAGGTATTCCAGCGTAATTTCGGAAGTCTCAATGCCGGCAGCTATTCGGTTTTGTTCAACGCCGGAATTTTCGCCAGCGGTACATATATCTACAGGCTTGAAGCCGGTGAATTCTCCGATGTAAAAAAAATGATGCTCTTGAAGTAAGCCATCTTCCGACAATATTAAGGGGAAGGCCTTTTACCTTCCCCTTTTTTAAGATATTCGCAAAGATACAGTGTGATTCATGAAACAATATTTCAAGCTTTCCCCGTTATTATTCGCCGCTTTTATGGTGAATAACCGGACCTTCGCCGCTGACGCTGTCTGGCAGACGCCACTCGCAGTCGAGCCCGGTCAATCGGTAACAATCTATTATGATGTTAACTTAGGCAGCGTTGCCAGCGGTCAGGACGTATCCCTCTTCTGGGGTATCAATGAAAACGACCAGAACGCATGGATCATCCCTGATGAAGCCATGATTCCCGCCGGATCGACGGTTTTTCCTGAAGAAGGTGTTGAAACACCCATGGCATATCGCGGTGATAATATCTGGTCAATTCAGATCAACACTCTTCAAGACGTTTTTAGTCTCGATTTTTACTTTGTGACTCAGGTATCAGCTGACCACAATGACGGTAATGACTGGAAAATCACAGTGCTTGAACCGGTGATAACTGAACGCCCCTACGGTTTTACCTATGATCCCCGGAGTTCAAATTCCAGCGTTCAACCTGAAGATATTGAAGATGTTTTCCTCGCGGGGCCGTTTAATAACTGGAGTACAAGCGCAGACCGTCTTCTCTTTTATGAGGAATCGGGTGTTTATTTCCTTGAACGGATTCTTCCTCTGGGTGAAATTCCTTACAAGTTTGTCGTAAACGGTAATGTCTGGATCAAGGATCCTGACAATCCTCATTCGGAGGCAACAGGTGATGATAATTCACTGGCCATTGTTGAACCATATCCTGTTCCCGTTTTTGCCAAGACACGTCCGCTTGACCAACGAGTTATTCCGATTGGTGAGACAATTACTTTTCAAGCGTATGTCCGCCCGTCCGGATATGCCACAGATCTGGCTGATTTGCCGGAAATGACTCTGGATGGCGCGCCTTATCCCTATAATTGGGCCGCAAGCTTTAAACTGATGTATTCACAGCTCTCGCTTGACGAAGGAGTTCATGAGATTGTTTTAAAGGCAACAGATACTGCCGCTCGACAGACGACGAAAACGATGCGCTTCATCGTTCATGATCAGGGAAACGGATACAATCAGGTTGATTTGCTGGGCGATGATGATGGAAATGGATTTTATCGCTATCCCGAGAATCTCTGGGGCGCCGCAGATTTTGAATCCTATGCAATGTATGATACAAATCAGAGCGGAATAGGATTCGAAATAGACATGGTCAGGCTTGAACCTGAAACACGAGTGCTTCTGCAAATATCAAGTAATCTGCTTGGCTCGCCTGTTGATCCAGCTTTTTTTGCGACAGAGACCGCCACTCCTGAGTGGAATGGCATTGGCTTGCAGATTTGTCTTGCTGATCCCGAATCCGATGGTTTTGATCCCGGTATTCATAACAGGATAATAAACCAAAGAATTCCTGCTACAACAGCATCTCCAGTTGCAGTTGAAATAGTTGATAATTCCTTCCGCTTCACTATCCCGCTTGATGAACTGGAAAACATTCTCGGAAGTTTTAACCGCCCCTGGTATTTCGGCGGATACTCTTTCCTTGACGGACCGTCTGTTTCGAATGCCGGCGCTTGGGAAGTTGATCAGCTTCATGGCGGATCAAATGATATCTTGGATCCTGACGCGATCGACCTGCTCTTTGTCGATCGCCATCAACTCCAGCAAGCATTATTGAATAACTATTCCGGCAATTCACGCGGTAGAATTGATGAGGTTGGACGAGGATTCGTCCTCGTCTCACCAGATGAGATCAGCCCGACGATTGGTTCACAAGGCCCCCCGTTGAGACTTCTAACCGGCGGCGGCTCAACCTGGCATGCGGAACAGGAAATTGTCGGACTTGGCGACTTTGAAGTTTCCGGCGACGTTACAGTCATCCATAGCTGGGGGGAATCAAATTCTCAAACATACAATTTCGATAACGTAGAAGATACTTTCAGGGTTGATGTTACGCTTCAGGAAGGTCTGAATACTTTCCGGGCGACAGCGTCGGAAAATGGCCACAGCAGTTTCACACCGGATATGAGCTATGAATTTCTTCCTCCGCATGATCCAGTGGCCATCATTGAAAATTCCTATGATGGAACTCATGTGCGAATGGATGCTTCGGGCAGTTATGATCCCGATGAACAGTCTTTTTCATACTTATGGTCTGCTGACAGTCATAATCCCGATGTTGTCACACTTTTGAACGCGGAATCCGAAGCTGCAACTTTTGAGCCGCCTGATATTCCCGGTGAATATTACTTCAACCTGACCCTTGAAGATCCGGATGGGAATATCGGCACCGGACGAACCCTGATCACAATGCACCCTGACTCGATTGATTTGTTTAATACCAATGAGGCCGCCCGCTGGGTGCGTGATGCGATTGTGTATTCAATTTATCCTCGAGGATTTACCAACGATTTCCACCTGACCGATGTGATCAATGAACTCGACAGGATTGAAGCGCTTGGCTTTACCGCGATCTGGTTCACTCCAATTTTCCCCGGCCCCACCGGACATGGATATGAAATCACAGATTACCGAAATATTCATCCCGATTTCGGCAGCCTGCAGGATTTCGCGGATCTGGTGGAGGCAGCACATAACCATAACATTAAAATAATCCTGGATAATGTTTACAACCATACCGCTCTAGCCCATCCGTTTTTCCAGAATACAGTTATCTTCGATGAATTCTCCCATTATTACGACTGGTATATGCGCGATGCCAACGGGAATTATGAATACCTTTTCAACTGGGCAAGCATGCCCAACATTAATCTTGATGACGAGGAAGCGCGCGAATACTTCATTGAAACAAGTGAATGGTGGGTTAAGAATTACGATGTCGACGGGTTCCGTTGCGACGTTGCCTGGGGCGTTCAGCAACGGCATGACGACTTCTGGGTTGACTGGCGCGAACGTTTAAAAAGAATCCGTCCCGAAATACTACTGCTGGGCGAGGCCAACGCTCGCGAGTCAATTTATTTTGATAACCGCTTTGATCTCGTTTATGACTGGTATCTTCATCATGAAGCCAGCCAGTCTTTTGCCTCGATGTTTGACGGCTCACCCAATCCCCAATTGCTTCATGCGGCGATCCTGAATAACGGCGACGGATTCGCTCCATACAAGGCACCGTTCCGTTTTCTTGAGAATCACGATGAAGACCGTTTTATCGCCAACCATACGGTCCCACAGACAAAGCTTGCTTTGTCCATTTTGATGACCATTCCCGGTGTGCCGATGATTTACGCCGGCGAAGAATGGGGTGAAGCGACAAGACGCGATCCTCTACAGAGAGTCAATCAGGAGGGTATGTATGAACATGTATACAATCTGATCCGTGCGCGTCGGGCTCTGCCCGCATTGACTTCACCGGATATAACTATGGTAGGTAACTCGATGCCGACTGCAGTATATGCATTCAGCCGCTATGAGAATGGTGAAGTTCCTGTCGTGGTTATCCATAACCTGACCGACAGCGATATTGTCAATCTTGCAGTAAACATAGATCTTGCAAGTTTAGGATTAGTTGAAAGCGAGACTTATTACCTCAATGACATGTTGAGCAATACACGAACGCAAGTGGCTGGTGAGATTCTGGCTGCTCTGCCAATCGATCTTGCGCCTTATCAGTCATTCGTGTATGCGATATCCGATACCGCGATTATTCTGGATGTGAAATCGAGTTCCGAATTGCCCGGAGAATTTTCGCTTGCTCAGAACTACCCCAATCCCTTCAATCCAGCTACGACAATCCAGTTCAGTTTGCCCGAAAATGTAAACGTTCAAATCCATATCTACAACTTGCTGGGACAGCGGGTGGCATCGCTGGTGAACAGCCGGTTCCCCGCCGGTATACATTCCATATCATGGGACGGCAGTGATGCGAACGGTCGTTCTGTAGCCGCAGGCATGTACATCTATCAGATCAAAGCCGGGAGTTTTATTGATGCGAGGAAGATGCTTCTGCTGAAATGAGCATCTTCAATATTCGATAAATTAAAAGCCTCGGCAATTTCCGGGGCTTTTTATTTAGATGGGATCGCAAATGAGTGCTGGAGACGTACATCGAGAAAGAACGTACAATGCTGACACAATGGTGTTTGCCTCTGCGACGAATCTTCAACCGGAGAGCGGGGGAGAGGTTCGTTATAGCAAGTGTTACTCTCTGCGTCTGATGCCGTATTGAAAACAGGTTCCTCAATTGAGAGGAACCTGTCAGTGATCACAATTCTGTTTATTATACTGTCCGATAGAACACGAGGCCGAGTGAGTAAATGATCAGCGATTCACTTGCTTACGTGCTTGGCTTGACTATCAACAACCGTGCGTTTCTCGACTTTTATTGTGCGGGAGGTCTGGTTGTTCTTAGCCGAGTTGTTGTCACGTTGTACCTGCCGCACCACTTTGGAGGTGCCAACTTCCTTCCTTGATTGAACCTTGGATTGCGGTTGTAGCTGACGCTCCTGTGCTACGGACTTTGATGATGTGACTTTGCGCGCGGACGTTGCTACGGAAGTAACACTTTTGAACTGCGACTTTTTTAGTAAGGATTCCGACTTCCGACTGGTAGCTGTCTGCGTTCGCTGAGTCGATTTCAACACTGGAACTGTGCTCGGTTTCACCACGGGTGGAGTGACGGGTGCTACGGGGCGTTTATAAGTGTCAGAGTAGCTGACCGAACGGTTGGTACCCGTTATGTCGCCTCCCCTGTCGGTATCATTTCCGGCATGGCCGGTTGAGCGGTGACCGCGCCGTTCGTATCCTTGGCCATCATGCCAATAACTCCCATCCCTGCGGTATCGAGGACCGTAATGCCAGTCATAGTGATGAGTCCGCCAATGCGGGCCGTAGTAACAGTAGTAGGTGCGCGGAGGCGGGGGCGGAAGCACGAGGTAAATGAAATAGACCGGTGGGCAGTCATACCACAACATGAATGAGACACAGCTTGCGCGATAGCCGAGTGAGTAGTAATAGTCGTCGGCGAAGATAACCCAATAGGGAATTCCTTCATCATTAGTGATGCGATAATGATAACCGGGTCCCCAGATTTCACTGGCAAAATAGGCTGTGGTGTAGCGGTCAGCTGGATCGTACCAGACCAGCATCTCCACGTACTCCCCTCTGGTCAGGTAATAACGATGTGCATCCCAATAGGATAATGGTCCAAGCTCGACGGCAATCTGATCACCGTTATCGATCTGAATGTAGGCTACCTGATTTTCGACGTATTCGACATAGCCATAAATTGTAGCGCGTTCCAGATTATACGAATTGGTCACAATATAAGCGGAGGCCGGCAGAGCCATGACCGTCATTCCTGCGGCTAACAAGCCGAGCAGAAGAAACATGCGGTATCGCATTGTAATTCTCCATGGCATAAGTTTGGTGTTCTGCCTGTTAGACACCGAGATCAGTCAAACGTTTAATCTGTACGTTTTCAGACCTCATGGCAGACTCTACGCTTGAGATTTAAGACTGCTTTGCAGTCGATTTGGCCCTGAAGGTTGTAATACATTTAAAGTTGGAGATGGACATTACAGTCGGAGGATTAGAGTCATAGCAAGAGCTAAATATAAGGTCGTACAGGCTATACCGATGCTGAGGGAAGCGGATGTAGAGATTGGGAAGGGAACGTCCGTGCAGGAGGTGTGCCGCAAACTGGGGATTCACGGGAAACCATGTTATCGCCAGCGGCGAGAGTATCGCGGTTTGAAGCTGGACCAGGCGAAGCAGTTGAAAGAGCTGGCATTGGAGAACAGATCTTGTCCAAGGCGCCCAAGGAAATTCACAAGCCCGGCAGATCCATTTAACATGACTATTCATTGTGTCATTCTCTCGTTGAAACTGTGAGATTACGCGAAGTTCCATTTCGCAGTTAATGATGAAGCCCCCGATTTTTCTTGGAGGTTTTTTTATGAGGTTTGCACAACAAGAAACTTTGTAACACAAAATGTTGCATGGCGGAAACCGCTTGAACTCCAGATAGAATCCGGTCAGCCCTCATCCTCAATAATCTCCGGCATTACCTACGGTATAATTTCGGGGATTAGATCTGCTTATGGCAAACGACGTGAAATCTGCGAAAACCTTGCCCTTCATAGGCTTTTATCATCGGATAGGCGTTTCGACTCGCTTAACGCAACGAACCCATGCCTCTTCAGATCCAAGTAATGGACTATAATAATTATATTTATTGATCGTCATTATTATAGTAAATACATCTTGAAAAGAGTTCTAAAACGACATGTAGTCAAATGAGTTTCTTTGCAATCCTTTGAGTTAGTATAGCGCATCTTATATTAATACTAATGAAAATTGGCAATAGAGGTGCTCATAACTTAATGCAAGAGAGACGCAAATGAAGAAATCAGTAGTTATTTGTTTCATGTTGTTGACTTCTTGTTCGATGACATTTGGAGGAGACGGAGTCGCTTACTCCGAACTCTCTCAGCTTTATCTTCAGATCGGTCAGTTTGAGATGTCCGGAAAGGATGCAAGCGCACTCTGGGCACGCGTTGATGATATTAAGAACCTAACACGCACCACAACAGCATATTTGGATGATCTGGAAGTCGGACGTTGTTGCTATCAGGTGTATTGTCTCAATCTGACTCTGGAAGAATGTAATAATCTCGCCGGCGCATGGACTGAAGGCGAATCCTGTGACAGCGGTCCGTGCTATACTGCATATCGATGCCCGCATGAGGAGGATGGTGTCACTGAAGTTGCCGGTGTCCGCACCTATCGTCAAACCGTAAATTCCGCCAGCGGTCCCGATCTTTACTTCGGCCCTTGGGACAATCTCGGTGACTGCATCAATTATCAACATGTAATGGAATCCTGGGGCGGCCTCGGTCTTATGAGCCGATCCACTCAGAGTTACGAATGGTTCCACACTTTCCCGGATTGGAACAATCCCGGTCTGACCATTGACTCTGTTAAGCTTGAAATATGTGCGCTTGACGTCGACGAATTCTGTATTGACGACGGAGATCCCTGCGAACGTGATTATATCAGGTTTGATGCGGCTGCACAGGATACTAGCTACTACCTGCATGGAGAAAACAATACGTTTACATCCTCGACCTTCCTGGTTGATGCCGGTCATCTGACGGATGATGGGATACTGGAAGTGCATATTGATATCGATGTTTTGAGCACGAATTGTGCTTGGGAAGTCCTCGTAAACTGGTCACAGCTCAAGGTTTATTCTTCAACGACTAATAATCCTCCCTATAATCCAGAGTGTACGGTTCCGGCTTGTGTGGACATTACTGAGGATATGTGCGTTCAAATCGGTCCGAACCCAGCCGATCCTGATGGTGATGATGTAACCTATGAGTTCACATGGTTTGTTGATGACGGTTCAGGTTATGTAAATGTATTGGACCACCCGACTCGTGACTTGGATCATGTAGACGGTCCCTGTGTTGCCGCTGCGGATCTTGAAGTCGGTGATATTTGGAAAGTAGAGATCTATGCAGTTGATGAACATGGCACCCGCTCCGATGAACCATGCGAAGCGGTTTTTCCGGAAGTTATCTATGACTGCTTCGTTCCCCAGTGTCCGTATCCCCAAATTGTCCACGTTTCCTTCGAAAGCCTGCCGTACTGCGAATGTCTTTACATCTGCGAGCAAGTACCGCTGACTCTTTGTGTTGGTGGCGATCTTGAGGAAGACGAAATGCCGGTCGAGTGGACAATCGAGGAAGGATGCAGTCCACTTAATGGACATTGTGAAGAGGAATGCGACCCTGCCAACCCAACGGATGACGGTGTCTGGAACTACAATAGCGAGACTAAGGAATTCTGCATAGTACTGAATTCAGATGTGACAGGATGCTTCTGCTTCTGTCTCGACAGAATCCTTCCTGTTGAACTGAATAGCTTCTATGCTGTCGCCGGAGACCGGGAAATAACACTGAATTGGTCTACCGCTTCCGAACTTAACAGCAATCGCTTTGAGATAATGCGCGACGGTCTGTTGGCCGGTCAGCGTGACGCCGCTAACTCTCTTGTCGGCAGCAGCTACAGCTGGACCGATCAATTCCTTACCAACGGGACCGAGTATACATATACATTGATTGCCGTCGACCTGGATGGAACTCGCAATGAATTGGCGTCTGTTTCGGCAATCCCGACTTTCAACGCCGCGGAAATAACCGAGTTCGCTCTGCATCAAAACTACCCGAATCCGTTTAATCCGGAAACACAGATAGCTTTTGATATTCCGGAAGCCGTAACTGTCAAACTTGGAGTCTACAATCTGCTTGGTCAACAGGTCGCTGAATTGGTGAATGGTACTATGGCGACCGGACGTCACTCTGTAACCTTTATGGCGAATGACCTGCCGTCAGGTATGTATTTTTATCACCTTGAAGCAGGAGAGTTTATCGCTCAGCAAAAAATGATTCTGATGAAATAACTCCCTGGAATCTTCTATGAGTATAAACGCCCTGCAACTCTGCGGGGCGTTTCTTTATTTGAGACACTGATTCGTGACTATCTTATGTGGAACTTAAGCTTAATTCCATTCAATAGAGAGAATTCAGAATCGCCCTATTCGATAGTCAAGGTGATTCCGTCTTGGTCTGAAATTCCGTGAATATCAAGGTACAAAAGAGACTCTGAAGAAGGCTTTCGGGATCGCGAGAAAATCAGGCGGAACCGTCATGAAGGTATCGCTTTGGACGGTTAGTGTATCCCAATTGAATTGATCCTCGCTGTGTTCAACAAGATACGAATTTGCGCCGTTTATAGTCTCCCAGTTGAGTTCCAATTGCGAGGAATCATAATGCAGCACCGTTTTCGGCGGATCGGGAATTGCAAAAGGATGACCAGAATCGAAGGTCACTGCATAACTGATCAGGTAAGGAATCTGATATAAGCTCGGCAGTGTTCTGGTACCGCTCGGGTACCTGCAGGCTTCAGCGCCAATAGGGAAATCTCGAGTGAGTGTTTGCGAATTGTAGTACATAGTTGATTGCGCTGGTGACGGTCCATTCCAAGCACGAATATAAAATGACGAACCAGGATGCAGAGCCGGCTCTGGTCCGTGTCCCTCGCTCTGAATCAGAATCGCATGCGGAGAATAAAACGTGTTAGGATAATGAGTGAATGACTCAGGATTCATGGCAAAGGGAAGGCCGGGGTTTATCGCTCTCTGGTCATCGCCGCCGGGCAGACCGTCCACTCTAGGAATATCCATCACTCCATTACCCCCAGCCAGAATCACTTCCACGAGATCTCCTTCATCGAATCCGACGCTATAAGGGATGAAGCCACTGTATGTATGATTCGACTCACGGCACCCAAGATTGTGAAGGAGCATATAGGTGTGAGTGTCAGCGCAACTTTCGGAAACGCGCGTCAGCATGAGCCATCCGAGGCAGAGGATCAGCAGGCGAAGATCTGCTCTTTTATAGAGATTACTCATGATTACTCGTGCCCCGGGAAATAGGTCCAATCGAAAGTGAGTGGATGGTTCACCTGAACAATGATCGGTTGTCCTACACGCAGATGCGTCATTGTGCCGATCCAGCCGTCTGTATTGTCGAGTCGTGCAATCTGGCGTGTTACCATGTCAATTACAATGTCACCGCCGTCCCGCATATTATCCGAACTATGATACCCGCTGTACACAAAACCAACGCTATCGATCGGGTGGTCAGTCAGCATTCGCGGTGCAGCCAACCGAAAGCTTCCGTTCGGCATCGGAGAGATGTAGGTAATTGAGTCCGCTGGAAAACCTTCGAGCATGATCGTCCGAGCTTCATGCCGATTGATCAGATAAAATGCGTGGCCATTCAGCATGCGAGTCATGCTTCCGCTCCACTCACCGGAGGTGTTGCAATAAGCATAGGCGCCAGTGTTCGCATTGAGCACGCGGTCAGCCTCCGAAGAAGTCCCAGAAACCAACTGATCCTCAAGTATGTAGTGGATGCTGTCATTAGCTACTCCTTCATGAAAAGGATAGTAGGACATCGCAAACGGTGTGTAGCTAGGATTTGCCAAATCACCGCCGGGAATCGATACCTGAATTTGTTCTAAGGGTCCCGGTTGTGCTTGAATATCAGTCAAAACCAACAGCAGTCTAAGCCCAACCATCCCGAGGATAAAAAAGACGCGAAAGTGCATACAAATTAACTCGCTATTATTTCATCTTGAACGGATCGTCTTTCTTTATTCTGAATAAACCACAAATCTAAATATAACCTCAGGAGCCAGATTCTCCAAATATTCAATTGTAACTTATTATATTTATTTGTGATGACTGAATTCTTTAGCGATTCATTTTTCATGAGAGTGGGTCAGTGGAACTTTTGGCATTATGTTAGCGTTTAATTCAGTTAGCGTTGCTTCGGCAATGCTGCGCTGACTAATTGAAGCGAGCCAGCGTGATTGCCCCGAGCTGAGAAGCTCGGGGTTTTCTTGTTAATAGGGTCAACAATAATCAACCAGATTCGATTCTCATAAAATACTAATATCTGATGCCTCTTCCATAAGTGGAGTAAATATAAAAATTTATCTATACTGACACATCGGGGGAAATAGAAGTTTCGGATTAATAAGATGTTCACCTTTTAACTGAGTTATTCGTCATTCTCACTTGGAAGTGCTGAAAGAGTTGTTTTTCTGCCTGCTCGATTTTATATTTCTTGTGCGAGAAACGTCTACTCACCTTCTCACAAATCGTGCTCTGATCGCCGCTCTTCACAACCTTTCTGACCCTCCCTCGATTCGGGGCATTTTAGACCAAATGCGTGTTTGCAAGTTCTTTTGCCTTCATGAATTGTCTTTCCCTCAGCCTCCAGTCGCAAAATTCCTATCGTCGAAATCTTAGCAGGAATTTATATCAGATTGCAATCGCTGCAATCTGTTTCCTCGTGTCGCCTTCCCTTTGTTTCAGCCAAGTGATATTTGAAGTACAGCCAACAGAAATCCTGCTCGGTCAGTTCTCCGCTGCGGATCCGATTCAGAATGGATTGCTCCCGGGTGAAACAACCGTCAGCATTCAATATTCCGAACCTTGGGATCTCTTTGTAACATTACAGGAACCCGTCCGGCGTCTATCCGATGGCCTTGAACTGCCACTGGATAGAATTCAGGAAATCTTCTCGGATGTTCCTCCTCAGTTCGCAAACTATGCACCCGCGCGATTTGACTATGGACCGGGTTCGGCTGAGCTTCAGGAGTGGCGCTACAACTGGCAGCTGGTGCAAATGAGACTCGTTGAGTTTCTTGAGCAATCCGATCCACCCGGAATCTTTCGTACCATACTTAGACTTGAACTACTTGCTCGAGATGGAGCACCGCTTGCGGATCCGATTCAAGTAGTCTTTGAATTTGAGATTCTCCCATGGGTACAGATCTCGCTTCCGGGCTACGATCTTATCTGCAATGTCAGCGATGAAGGTATTGCCTTTAGTGAGCCGTATCCGGTACATGTGCGATCCAACGCCCAATGGGATATGCATGTCACTTCTTCGGAAAACCTGATCGATATGGAAAACGGCCGGCCAGCGGAACTGTCCCGCCTCTCCTGGATGATATGGCAGGATGCTGACTGGGAATCCATGCTCCCGGACTTTGTTCCAGTCTCAACGTCACCACAGCATGCAGCTCATGGCAACAGCCCACTGCCATTCACAATCTTTGATGCAGAGATTCCAATCCAGATTCAATTTGACAACACAGGATTTCTGTACAGCGGGAATTTCGGATCGGACTTCATGTTCAGTATTCATTGCGGCGAGGACGCACGATGACCCGCAGATTCCTTCCATACATTTCAGAACAACTCAATACAGATACAAACTCCTTGCATTTGTTCGGCACGACTTGTCAAAGGAGCAAGAAAACACAACGCTAAAACCTAACTAACTCCAAACGGAGGCAATTATGCTGGCTCGCTTCATTATGCTCGTTGCCACGGCACTCTTCATTTTTGGTGGTCTTGCCATGGCTGATGTCGACGGCGACGTAACCGCGCACGTGTACGTCGAAGTCGATCCCAACATCACTGTTGGCGCGATTACAAGTAACGTAGACCTGGGCACGATTCAAACTGGCGACATCCCCGGAAGCATCACTTTCCGCATCGATGCAAACGTGGAACGCTGCGCGATCGCTGTCGGCGCTACCAAACTGTACAAGGGCGATGATCCGATGGATCCGTCCGTTGATCCAATTCTTGTCGATGAAGAAATCGGCGCCGTGGTTACAATCACTGACGGAAACCCGATTCAGGGTGGATCCACCACTCTTATGTATATGGGTCCATGGGACTACAACCTGTTTGCCGGTCATAAGACTGAATATCGCACGTACGAATCCAGTCAAGACGGCTTCTTCTCGCAGGATGTATATGTCACAGTAGGTTGGTTCCAGCCAAACCCCGAATTAACTGTAGGCGAATATTCCGGTTTTGTCGGAATGTGGGCTGCAGTAGTACTCTAAACCTTGATCCCCTGTGCAGGCTGCCTTGCAGCCTGCACAGGGTACAATTCTCACGCCCTTGGATAACCGTGCCGAACAATGCAATGGGAGTGAGATTTCCAACGACCCATTCATCCTAATACCGGAATAACCTATGATCCGTTTCATTAAGTTCTCCGCAATTTCTGTTTTCATTCTTGTTCTCACGCTGCCGGTTTTTTCTCAGATTAATGTGAAGCCTGCGATCATCGAAGAAACTCTGGAACGCGGAAAACTATCAGGGTCTTTTGAGATTAGGAATGTCACGGACAAGGAAGTCCGCCTTCGGGCGATGCCTGGGCATTTTGAATTGGATCGTCAGGGCAGTATACAAACCGTACCCATTTCTGTCGAATCACTGGCTAACTGGCTGAAACTGAATCCAAGGGAATTCACTTTATCACCGCTGGCGACGCGTCAAGTTCGCTATGCATTGATCACTCCTGATTCACTTAAAGACGGTTCCTACTGGTGCTCAATTCAATTCCAAGCTCTCCCATCAGCGGAGGATTCCGCACGAGCTCGCGAGACGTTTGTTCCGATTGCGGGTGTTCTGGTTCCGCTGCTGGCAGACAAAGGAGATATTTCATACGACTGGGAGATAGACTCCGAATCTATCACACAGGAACCGACGCCGGAAGGAGTGGCGGTTCATGTACCGCTCAGAAACTTATGCCGTGGCAGAATTCCATATACAGGAACGTATGAGCTGCGAGACACTAATGGAGAAATTGTAAATTTCGGAACCGTGTCTCGTGTGTCCGTCTTTCCTAATTCGATTCGCTATATCTCCATTATGCTGCCAACGGATTTGCCTTCAGGTGATTACGATTTTACGCTGACTATTGAATCTGAAGCTACCGATAAAACACTGAATGGCCAAATCCGGATTCAAATACCGTAGGCGACACTGGAATCCCCTTCAGGCAGTTGTCCTCTTGAGAGACAATTATCCGATGATGATCCCTGGCCGAAACCTTATGCCGCACCGGCAACATGGAATCGCCGGGGTTCTTTTTTTATGGGTATTGCTGTTGATCGCGGTTCCAACCACAGTCTCAGCCGACGTTGACGCTTCAATCGAAGCCTCAATAGTCGGTCTTGAGCTCAAGGGACAGAAGGGCTTTGAGCGGCTCGTACTGCTTGATTTCGACGTCGTGCTGAAGGATGACTCCAGCCGTTTCGTTCCACTGCGGCGTCTATTGAATGAATTGCGCGTGCCATTCGAGGAAATCGGCGATACCCTTTTCTTTCACAGCCCCGCTGGTCATCGAATTACGATGCTCCCTCTGTCTAATGAATTGGCTGTTGACACGGTTTGGACAGAGTCTCCCATGATGTACGGAGTCTCTGATGTCACTGGGAACGTGGAAATCTTTATAAAAGAACAATTGTTGAAACCGATACTGGGGATCGACCTTCGTTGGGATGAATCAGTCTTCGGGTATTTTGGTTCGACGGAGGAGACCTTTCCAATCTGGAAGCAGGAGGATCGTGCCCGGAACAAAGTCGTAAAACGCCGGCGTGATCGAGACCTGACTTCAGACATTCCCGATCTTCTGCCTCCTTCGGGACCATCAATGTTTGGTGATCCTGCACTCCACTTCCTGCAGCCCGGCATTCGCTTCTCACAGAACAGCGAAGATCGGACAATGCTTACCAAGTCACTTGATGCATGGGGGAGACTTGTGGGCGGGCGCTATGCTGTCAAACTACGGCAGCCGGACGAAGATCTCAGCTCCGATGTCCAAATTAGCCAGGCATCGCTGACACACCGATTCGGAGATATTGAAACCACCGCTGGTGATGTGGTGTTCGGACTCGGTGGTCTGGTTTTTCCTTCTGTCGTGATGTCCGGTTTTGGAGCCAATGGATTGCTCGGGCTCCGCTCGGATGAGCGGGATAATGACCGCAGCAATTTTGGTCGCCGTGAGCAATTTTTGTCCAGACGCGATTTCGTTGGATCCGCGCCAATGGGAAGCAAGGTTGAACTTCTCATTGACGACAGACTTGTGGATGAGCAAATCATCGAGAAACAGGAGCAAGCAGATCCGGGAGACGGCATCTACCGTTTTGAAGGTGTGGATCTTTTTCAGGACCGAGTCAGTGAGGTTCGCATTGAAATCACAGAGCCGGACGGTGAAGTGACACAGCACATCGAGGAGGTAACGGGTACCGGATCGCTGCTGCAACCGGGGCAACTTCTATTCGGCGGAGGTACCGGAGGCCATCGCTTCTCGGTCAACGAGACGTGGAAACAGCAGGGCTTGTTCGGAGGTGGACGAATAGTATACGGTGTCACACCCTTCCTGTCATTTGGCGGAACCGCCGCTTATCAGGACCAGTTTTCCCTGCCCTATGAGCTGGATAGATCGGAAGGAGAGAATCCGGTGCTCAGTGACGCTATTCCGACCAAGAGTGAGCACTATGGTGTTGAATCTCGGCTGCAGATTGCCGGCCGCCATCTCCTGACGGTTGAAGGGGCTGTCTCAAAAGCTCAGTTTCAAGCAGAGCGAGCCGGATTCGATAATTCTGATCTTCCGAGTGATGAAGATTTCTCCAGCGCTTGGGGTTCCCAAATGGAATCTGCCTCCTCTGTCAGGACTACGCTTGACCTTCACCTCTCCCGCGCAATCCGACTGAGTCCTCAGGTGTTTCGCTATGAGCCTGCCTTTTTTAACGGAAGCAACGTTCAAGTGAAGGATCGCGAAGGATATGCTGTTAGCAGTCGCCTCAAGATTGGCCGGTACTTTCGAGCGGATTTATCCCACGGATCCGTCGCGAACAATGTGAATGGAGATTCCACCATCACTCGAATTCAGCAATGGCAGCATGCGGATATTCCCTTGCCTCGAATTGTGCCAAGTACACAATTGCAGCTAAAGGCTTTTCGATTCGAGCACCATACTCCGGAGATTGCCTCAGATTCAATTGCAGTAGGAAGAATGAAGGTTCGCACACTTGCAGAACTTTCCGTGAATTCAACGCTCCTGAGATTCGTGAAACTGAATGGCCGTGTTACAGCAGGAAAACGCTTGACTGACCGTCAGGATGTAAATCTTTTAAGTGGACTGGTCTTGCCGAATACTCCCACAAGTCAGCGGACAGGCTGGAGAATCGAAGCGTCGCGTGAATTGTTCAAGAATGGACAACTTCAAATCGGCCATTGGAATTCGGAGTACCGCGAACGCACGCTGATCTCGCATCGCCTACGGGCAACCGAGCAGAATCATTGGCAGAATCAAATCGAGATCGGTTATGACTGGAATCTCAATGATTGGTATGGTCATCTGGAGCCTGGCTATTACTTCGACCGGTCGGGAACCAGCAAAATTACCGGAACAGCCCGCTATCAGTCCGGAGACTGGCTGTTCGCGGTTACTGTAACCCTTCGGCCAGCAATTAGTTTTGCCGGAAGACGTCCGATACTTACGCCTGCTTCACGTATCTCACCGTCGCGCGGCGGCATTCAGGGTATGGTGTTTTATGACGAGAATGGCAACGGTAAAAAGGATTCAAATGAAGCAGGAGTTCCCGATATTCAGCTCGTAACGAACGAAGGGCGGCGCACCGTCACCGATAAACGAGGCAACTTCCTGATTTCCGCAGTCCAACAGAAACGCAGAATGCGAGTGGCGATCAACCCGCAAGATCTTTCGGCAATCTATACTCCGACAAATGGTGCGCAATGGGCACGCCTCGAGCCGGGTCTGCTAACACCCGTTTATCTTGGTATTACCGAACTTGGCTCGATTTCAGGATTTGTTCTCGCTAATCAAGGAGATTCCAGTGAAACGAAAGCTGTGGGTGGCGTTGTGGTAATCGCTCGCAATCAGCAGGGGAGAGTCGCCCAGGAATCGGTGACGTATTCAGATGGTTCCTATTATCTTGGAGACCTTATGCCAGGCGAATACTCAATTGAGATTAAGACCGGATCCCTTCCTAAAAGATATCAAAAACGGCTCTATAAAGAATCGGTAACTATAACCGGAGATAGACTGGACATCATGGGTATGAACCTAATGATTGAGCCGGAATAGCTATTAGGCGCAGGGTCTGAACACCTTCCTAAATTCTCCTTCGATTTCGCAGCATTTTAGATTCATTTCTGTCCAAGTCTTTTACTGTACTTCAAGCACAGATGCCTCTCGGTTTGTTTGAGACAGACAATAAACCACTGTTTGATATGTTTCTTGCCCGGAGTCGGTATGATAGGAATTCACTGATCACAGGCGGGGAAATGAAAATATTATTTTTTCTATTGACAACTGATGGAAAACCTTGTATGATTATGTATAGATGGAAATCCGCAAGATACAATTTCAGCATGCAAGACTAATATATTTGAATACCAGAATAGTAGAGTAAAGGAACTAATTGATCTTTCGCGAGAGAGTCTTCTCCACGAGGGATTGATCAAATCACAGGAGAAGGGATCATGTTCAGAGGATTCGTGCTTCACCAGAGAACCGCTGTTCTCTTGGGAATCTTTCTGATGTTCACCGTAACTCATGCTGACCAGATTCCGCTGGTTGGCGTCGAGAACATCAACAATTTTGCGCAGCATTCGGCTGTTGGTCCGAATCAGATGTGCTATTATGCGGAAGCTGGATCGTCCACGATTCAGATTTTTGATAAGAACCTCCAAATAGTGGGTTCTTTTTCTGTTCTAAGCAAGGATGGCATCAAGTTACCGGTCTATTCGATCCGCTATGAGAATGAGCTTTTCATCAGCACCGCGACCGCCGGTGATATCCATGTCTATGCGGTTGATCCGCAGACCGGGAAGGCAACCTACCGGTATACTGAACGATCGTCAGGAGATAACTCGCCGAAAAAAATCACGCTATCTTCTTCGAACCGCATACCAATGGATCCGGCATACGAAAGCTGGAAGGAAGAGAGACATGCGGAAGGCAATTTGGATGCGATAGTATCATCTCTTTGTAACACTCTCGTTTGCGTGCAGATTGATGAGGATGGTGATTTTAATATCGGGACAGCGGATGGCACGAATCTGCTTTATCGGTATCCCAACGATCCCTGGAGTTCCGATATTCGAATCTATGTCAATGGTGCGTTCTGGGAATTAACAAACGAGGCCGGCATATGCGGCGGCCCAACAGCGCAGTTCATTAACTGGACAAACGATGGGACGAGTATTCATTGCACTTATTCGATCGCAACGACCCTGCCTCTGGTTGACGTCGAAGTTATTCACACACCAGTGATGTTTGGTGCGGCCGCGGGTGCAATTTTGACTGAAACTATTGTGACGAATACTTCGATTGAGCCGCTTGAGGTCGGTGTCCTTTATGAATATGACACAGATGTGGATATGGATGACAATGCTCGTCTGTTCCTTGGTCCGAACGAACAGTTGGTTGAGACATGTCATGATGCACCGTATTCTGCATCTTACTGGGATGCCGTTCCTGCATCAGGTACGATTGTAGGACGGGGGACTTTCAGTGGTGCGATGGCAGTAACACCCGATTGGATGGCATTTGGTCAATGGGATGACTTTCAAAATACTTGTTGGGAGCGGACATGTGACGGAGAACCATATGGGGACTCGGCGGTTCTTTATCGGTGGAATGCTGCAATGCTGGGCGTCGATGAGCAGAGGCGGGCAGCCACCTACTATGGTGTGGGTGAGATCGTGACTGAGCCGGGGGAACTGCAGCTTAGTATCGTTCAACCTGATATTCAATGTGAAGCCTTCGGAGTTCGCCCTGATCCGTTCACGTTGATCGTCAATGTCACGAATACAGGCGCTTCACCCTGCAGCAATGTGTCTGTTAATACTGTTTCAAACGGTGGCCCGGGCGGGAGCGCAACGATTCTTGGTGCTAATCCGATCACTATTGGGACTCTGAATCCGGGAGCGAATGCGGCGGTGAGTTATGAGATTGACCTTTCCGCGGCACCGGAAGGCGGCTGTGTGTTATTTGATGTTTTTGCTTCTTCGGATGACTGCGCAGATAATCAAATACTGGATTTCTGTGTTGACGTGCCCCCTTGTGTGGTTGAACCCGGAGAATGCTGTTTGGATATTGTGTTCGCGGTGGATACGACCGGATCAATGGCGGAAGCGATCGATAATATTCGAACAGAACTGCCCAATATTATCGCGGCGGCTAATGCTGCGTCGGGCGGAGACGTGCGCTTAGGGCTGGTAACGTTCGGTGATGAGGTCCGCGTGGTAAATGGCTTGACTTTTGATCAAGCCACTGTTAGCGCCGGTATTTCGGCGTTGATGGCAGCCAGCGGCGGTGGTGAGCCTGAAGCCTCGGATGAAGCCCTGCGGGAAATCATCACTCACAACGGGCAATGCACATACGGCAATGAATTTATTGGTGAATTCCGGGAAAACTGCGAGTACGAGAACGTAAACCTTGTGAAACTGATAATCCTGATTACCGATGCAAGACCGGCTGGATGCAATGATTTATACGAACCCGGAGTGGATGATGTCAATGCACACGCACGAGCGTTGGATGCGGCGGCAGGAAATATTCTGATTACACCTATCTTTGTTCCGACGTATTTTAGCGGACCGTTCGAAACGACGATCGAAACGATTATGACGGACTATGCCACCACGACCGGTGGGCACTATACACGCGTCAACGCAAATGGATCCGGAACCGGCGAAGCCATTACGGACATTATCGAGAACTGCGGAGAACCACCGGTTGAAGATGAGTGCGGCGGTCCGAGCTGCAATACCAGTGAAACTATGATCGGATACGCTTTCGGTGACGCTCCGATTCTCGATGCAACGATCCGGACAACTTCATCCGGTATGTTAGTAGCGAACTGGAGTCCTTTGCCCGAAGCGAATTTCTATCAGTTGTACTGGAATTATGAAAACGATTCGCCC
>JAHIZR010000127.1 GCA_018814465.1 bacterium
GAGCGATACAGCCAGAGCTTTCATCTCGATCACGTTCCGCAGACGACAATTTTACCGGGATTTCACGCGGATCGCTTTACTGAGGGAGTTGCTCCGCTTGATTTGCACAGGCAGTTAGGCCTTGCTTCCGATGTATTGCTTTTCGGTATTGTCGCTCGCATGAGTCCCGAGAAGGGGCAGGAAGTGCTGATTGAAGCACTCGCGCTGCTGGATGCGGAAACGAAATCGAAAGCTCACTTCATCCTTACCGGTGATGATTCGCGTGAACGCGGGGCGCGCGACCTGAAAGCCCTTGCCCAACAAAAAGGGGTTGCAGGTCTGATTACCTTTCAGCAGCGCTACGAAGATATCCGGCCGTTCATCGCCGGATTGGATATCGGCTTGATTACCTCGGTGCGGAGCGAAGCGGTCTGCCGAGTCGCCCTTGAATATATGAGCTTTGCCAAACCGATTATCAGCAGCGATGTCAATATTCTGCCGGAAGTCGTACGCAACGGCGAAAACGGCTGGGTCTATAAGAACCGCGACGCGCAGGATCTGGCGCAGTGTATCCGGGACGCGGTTCAAGAGTCCGGGACAAGAACGCGCTTCGGCAAGCGCGGTTTTGAATTTGTTCACAGCGATTTTTCAATCGACAACTACATCGAACAGACTCTTCGATTCTACAGCTCTGTCATTCATTCCTGACGAATAATCAATGCAAAAGCTTCCCATCACATTAGCGGTCATCACCTGCAACGAGCAAAAAAATATAGAACGCTGCTTGCGCGCGGCGGACTTCTGCGATGAGCTGCTCATTGTTGATTCCGGATCCACGGATGAAACCGTCAGGATCTGTGAATCACTCGGAGCAAAAGTCCTGCAGCGCCAGTGGACCGGCTACGGCGATCAAAAGAATTTTGCGACGGAACAGGCCAAGCATGACTGGGTACTCTGCATCGACGCGGACGAGGTTGTCACGCCTGAGCTGCGTGCTTCTATTCTTAAGGCTTTCGCTTCCCTGAAAGACGAGGAGGGATTCGAGATAAACCGTCATGGGATCTATGCCGGGAAGCTGATTAATCATTCGGGATGGTATCCGGAATGGAGAATATTTCTCTACCGAAAAGACAAGGCAGTCTGGGCAGGGCTGGAGCCGCACACGATTGTGCGTTTTTCGGGGGGGAAACTCGGACGTTTGCAGGGCGATCTGCTGCATTACACGTACGGTGATATTCGCGAGCATTTGAGGAAGAATATCGCATCGGCGTATGCGTCGGCTCAGGCAATGAAACAGTCCGGACGCCGCGCAACGCTTTCCGACCTGCTCTTTCGCGGTCCGTTTGCCTGCTTCCGAAGATACTTTATTCAGCTCGGTTTTCTTGACGGTTTCTACGGTTTCGTCATTGCCGTGCTGAGCGGCGTCTATACGTTTCTCAAATATGCCTTCCTGCGCGAACTCAACAAGCACGATACAGAGTCCAAGCAATGAGTTCGGGCAAGGATAAAGCAGAGCTTTTCGCTCTGTTGTTTCGCAGAGTCGGAGACAGCCTGCTGGCGACGCCCGCACTGCGCGCAATCAAGAAAAAGTTCCCGGAGCAGCGGCTGAATGTAATCATTGAGCCGCAGGTGAGGCGGATTTTTGAGTTGAATCCTGTAATTAATGAAATTCTTGTGACTGAGAAGTCGCCCTCACCTTTTCAGCTTGCCGGGCAGCTGAAACGAGGCGGAAGACCCGCTCTCACTTTAGATTTTCTTTCCGATCCGAGAACGGCGCTTGCCTGCTTATTAGCAGGCGCTCACACTCGAGTCGGTTTTAAAACTTCACTGCGCTCGCTCGTTTATACGCATCGCGTACCGCTACAGGATGAAAAGCGGCCTGTTTACAGCGCGCTGCATAAGCTTGGCTTGGCGTTTGCCGCGGGCGCGGCAGATGAATCTCTGGAAACCGACTTTTTTCTTAAAGACAGCGACGCCGAGTTTGCGAATGCGTGGAAGCAGCGCACGCATATTCATGAAGCAACTCGAATAATTGCTGTCTTTCCCTTCAGCAGACGAGATTATAAGAGGTGGCCGCCCGACCGCTATATATCCTTGTGCAAAAAACTGCAGGCAGTTCCCGATTTCTTCCCGGTTTTAATATCCGGTCCCGGTGAGGCCGACTATTGTTCAATGATCGCGGCTGCGGCAAGTCTGGACGAGCGTCATTCAATTATCTTCGATGATCTTGGGAAAATGGCGGCTTTTCTGCGGTTATCTTCGCTTTATATCGGCAATGACGGCGGTCCGAAGCATCTTGCGGTTGCTGTTGGCACGCCGACGATAACGATCTTTCTTAATGATCCGCCTGAATACTGGACTCCGCCCGGCTCCTTGCTGCATACCGCTATTTCAACCGACAGCGCTTTAGGAATAAGTGTCGAAGCGGTTCTGAATGAAATTCACAGAATGATTGAACGATGCGGATAGACGAACCGACCTCCATTCTGGTATTTCGGAACGGTTCCATCGGAAACACGCTTGTTGCGTTGCCCGCTATTCGCGCGTTAAAAGACCTATTCCCCAATGCAGCGCTTGCTGTTGTGCTTGACAGTTTGGGTGCCGAGTTGCTTCAGCATGTTCCCTTTATCGATACCATTATTTCCTATGATAAGCGCGGAGTGGACAAAAGCTTAAGCGCTCAATTCCGTTTTGTGCGAAAGCTGCGCCGGCTTCATCCGACTCACGCCATTCTTTTCAAGCGTTTTTTCCGGAACGGCTTGCTGGCCTTTCTTTCAGGAGCAAAGTATCGCATTGGTTTTAAGACCGCCGGTAAAGCCCCCTTTCTGAACGTTACGATTTCCTATGATGAATCGCTTCACATCGCGCAGCTTAATTTGAATCTGCTCGCGCTGCTCGGCGTTGACACAAAGCTCGAATCCTACTCGATTCCGCTTAGCAAAGAGGATCAGCAGGAGGCCGTTCATGCGCTTCAAGCCGCCGAACTCGAAGGAAAGCGCTTCGTCGCCGTTCACTACGGCGGCTCCACGACCAAGCCTGACTTCTTCCCTGTGCGTCGAATGAGTGAACTATTGCGTCCTGTTGTTAAATCGCGCGCGGAATTAGCTTTTGTCGCCGCGGGATTCGACGAGCGCGTACTCGCTGAAAGCGCGATAGCTGAACTTGGCTGCGGAAAGCTGCTGTGCGATTTGCCCATTCGAACGATGGCCGCCGTGCTGTCCAAAGCAAACTGTTTCGTCGGTTTTAATTCAGGTCCCGCGCACATTGCAGCTGGAGTATGCACGCCCGGGATTGTGATCTATCGCCCTGATTTGAATGTTGAGAATGAGATTCGAAAATGGCGGCCGCTCTTTGAGAAGCTGACGCCGGTTGTTCCGCCTGTCGCCGATGATGACTCCGAATGGAGTGAATTCATCAGTGGACTTCACGCTCGGATTTCTGCGCTGCTTGCTGATAAGCCGGAGCGACCATGACATTGGGAGTTGCCATTCCGGCGTATCAGGACTCAGCAAGACTGAGACGCTGCTTAAACTCAATCGAGGAATATGCGCCGGATCTAATCTCCCACACGGTCATCGTTGATGACAGCGGTGACGGCAAGGTATGGAAAGATCTCAAGCATCACTATCCTCAAGTTAAGTGGATTGTACACGAGGAGAATAAAGGTTTTGGGGCTTCCGCAACTGAATCTGTTCTTGCCTGCGAGCATGACATCGTAATGCTATTGAACGACGACGTACAGCTTTTAAACGATCCAAGAACCTTGTTGCTTTCATGCTTCGAGGATGAGTCATTGTTCGCCGTTAGTTTTCGCTCCGAAGACTCTGCCGGTAGGTTTCGTGAAGGAGCGAAGCGGCTCGTTTGGAAATTAGGCTTTCCGAGAGTTTTGCACAATCCCGGCGATCAGCAGAAAAGAAAAGATTTGGAACAGGAAAGCTCCTACGCCGTGGGCGGACACTGCGCGTTTCGTCGAATCCGCTTCGCGGAGCTCGGCGGATTCGACAGACTGTTTGATCCATTCTACTGGGAGGACGTGGACTTATCATCCCGCGCACGAGCAAGCGGCTGGAGAATACTCTACCAACCCGGCTGCCGCGTCCGGCACGAAGAGTCCGGCGCAATCAAGAGCACGCATAAGAGTGAAGAGATTCGTAAGCTGACTATGCGCAATCGGATTCTCTTTGCGCGGCGTCACTGCCCGAAATCACTCAGATCACAGCTCGGTTTCAGTATTGCCCTGCGGCGAAGCATGGCTTTACTGCGCGGCAACCGCATCCTGCTCGCGGCTTTTCGCGAAGCGGATAACAGATGGGAAGAATACAAGGCAACCGGTAATTTGAAATAAAAGCACGGAGCGGTGAATGTCAAAGCAAGACGAATCGCAGTTTCAACCTTATGTCTCCGCGTCAACATCGATGCCGGAAGCGACTTTTCGCGCGATCATTCTTGGTGTCGTGCTGGGCATTATTTTCACGGCGGCAAACGCCTATCTGGGTTTGTACATCGGCATGACGGTCAGCGCTTCGATTCCGGCGGCGGTAATTTCGATGGCGATTCTGCGCAAGGTGTTTCGCGGCGGAACCGTGCTCGAAAACAACATCGTGCAAACCGTTGCTTCATCCGGGGAATCACTCGCCGCCGGGATCATTTTCACTATCCCCGCCTTTTTCATCTGGCACGCCACTCGCGGCGATGTGATGGTTCCCAGCATAACCAAGATCGCCTACATCTCCCTTTTAGGAGGTGCGCTGGGAATATTGATGATGATTCCGCTCCGCCGGATGTTGATCCGCGATGAGCATGCGACTCTTCCTTATCCTGAAGGAGCCGCCTGTGCGAATGTGCTTATCGCAGGCGAGCAAGGCGGGGCAAATGCGAAAAAGGTTTTTGCCGGAGTCGGTATAGGAGCGCTCTATAAGCTCGGTACGGGAACGGGGATCTGGCTCGAGAATCTTGATTTGCATTTCAGAGTCCCCGCTAAGGCTTTTGTCGGAATTAATTCGATCCCCGCCTTGCTGGGTGTCGGCTATATTTTAGGACCTCGCATTTCGGCGATTATGCTTGCCGGCGGAACGCTGGGAACTCTGGTTCTGGTTCCGATTATCGCCTTCTTTGCATCAGGAAGCACCACTCCTATCTTTCCCGCAACCGAGGAATTGATTCGAAATATGGATGGCGAAACAATTCGCTTAACCTATGTTCGCTATATCGGCGCAGGCGCAGTGACAATGGGAGGAATCTTGAGCCTGCTCAAATCACTCCCGACTCTGCTGAAGTCCCTGAGTAGAGGCCTCTCCAGAGTAAAAGCGGCAGCGAAGTCATCGGAACGAACAGATCTTGATTTGCCGAACTGGCTGGTCTTCTGGGGAGCGATCGGCATCGGATTACTGACTTGGACGCTGGCTCCGCATACGCCGATTATCATTCCATTAATTGTTGTTTTCGGATTCATCTTTGTGATGGTTGCGTCCCGCATCGTCGGACTGGTCGGCTCGTCGTCAAATCCTGTATCGGGTATGACGATCGCAACTCTCTTAGGGACGACTGTTTTGTTCGTAGGTCTCGGAATCGTTGGCACTATCGGGATGGCGGCCGCTCTTCTGGTCGGAGCGGTGGTATGCGTAGCCGTCTGCGCGGCAGGCGATATCTCGCAGGACTTAAAAACCGGCTACCTGCTGGGAGCGACTCCGTGGAAGCAGCAGGTGGGCGAGTTTATCGGAGTAATCGCGGGGGCTTCGATTGTTGGAGCAATTGTTTATCTGCTGGGAGAATCTTACGGATTCGTTTACAGCGCGGAACATCCGAATCCCCTGCAAGCTCCTCAGGCCAACTTAATGGCAATCCTGATCGAAGGCGTGATGGAATCTAAGCTGCAGTGGGATTTAATTTTCTTCGGTATGCTGCTGAGTGTCATTGTCGAATTTTTTGGCGTGACATCGCTGGCATTCGCGGTCGGACTCTATCTTCCCGTCGGCTTGAGCGTCGGTATTATGACGGGGGGACTTCTGCGCTGGGCGCGCGAGCGAAAACAAGGCGTATCCGACGGCAACGATCCCGGAGTACTCTACAGCTCGGGTCTGATCGCCGGTGAAGCGCTGCTGGGAATCATCCTCGCCCTGCTTGCCACACTTCATGTCGCATACGATGGCGCGGCGGGAATCTTAGGCATCGCTGAGGTGCCCGTTACCATAGTGCTCTACTGCGGTCTGCTCTATTCTCTGTGGCATTTATCAAAGCGAACGGTAAAAGCTTAGTCTAAAAAAGACCCGGTTATCAGCCGGGTCTTTTCAGATCATTTCATACTGCTTGAGCAGTGTTTCATTGTGCAGCAGTTTCTCCGTTTGGGTACGCAACTCCACCCTCCCCTCTTTCAAAATACAAGTCTCACCTTTGAGCGCCCGCATCAAAGCAAGGTCATGCGTAATGATAATCAGCATTCGATCCGGAGCAATCCAGTTGTGCAAACACTCGGTCAATTCGCGGCGGTGTTTTGAATCGAGGCCGATCGTAGGCTCATCAAGAATCAAGAGCGCGGGTTCCCGCGATAACTGAAAAGCGATTGCGGTCAGTCTGCCTTCAGCCGAAGACAGTCTTGCGGGGAGTCGGTCGGCCAATTCCGAGTAGTCAAGTCCCACTTCATTCAGCCATCTTTGGGCGGCATGATCGGCGGCGTCGCCGTGAATTGATTCAAATTCCTTTCGGACACTGTCTTCGAGAAAAAGTGCTTCGGGAAACTGAAACACAATTGCAATGCGGTCGGAATTAATTGATTCCGGCGAAAAGCGAAGCTCTCCGTTGTCAGGTTTTAACAGCCCCGCACAGAGAAGCCCAAGCGTCGTTTTACCCGAACCTGATCTCCCGCAAATCAGATAAGGCGATCCGGATTGAAGCTCAAGATCAAGATTATTCAGCGCGGCGACTTTGCCCTGTCTCGATTCCCACGAATATGAGATGCTACTCAGAATCAGTTTTTTCACGATCCGCCCATTGCTTAGTCGGCTTGAAGAATCTGTTCGACCGTGACTTCCCGTGCTTCTCCCTTGGCTAATCGATAGTGCCGATCCGCTCGCGGCAGACGGTCCGCATCGGCGCATGCCCAGAGCATTCCAATTCCCTGACCAAGCAGCGAAACCGCATTCAGAAAATCTCTTCTTGAAGGCGCATCAAGCAGTGAATCAGGCTCATCGAACAGGAGAAACTCGGGTTCTAAAGCAGCGATGGCCGCCAGAGCCACTCGCTGCATTTGTCCTCCGGACAGCGTATCGGGAGCTCGTTCACGAAGCTCTTGAAGCGAGTATTTGTTCAACACCTGCTCGACTCTTTGCAGCATTTCATTGCGCTCCATTCCACGGAATTCAAGACCGAGAGCGATTTCTTCTTCAACCGTCGGTGCGATCATCTGATGCTCCGGATTCTGCATAACCAGTCCGATGTGAGATCGCAGAGTATCGCCGCTCTTCTCACCGATAGTGACCTCGCCTTCGGCAAAAGGCAGCAAGCCGGCGATACATCTCAGCAGAGTGCTCTTTCCGGAACCATTCCCTCCGAACACTACCACGGTCTCGCCCGCTTTTATCTCCAAGCTAATACTCGATAAAAGAGTTCCCCCGTCCTTGAAAGAGTACGCAAGATTGCGGATTCGCAGCGTTTTATGCGAGTCCATGTTGAATTCTTCGCGCGATCTCTTTGGTGGCTCCGCAGCGATCAAGCACAAACTGTCGCGCGCGCTTCTGCAAGGTAAGAAGACTCTGCGAATTCGAAAGCCAAGCGGAAAGCACATCGCTTGCCTGGTTGCGTCCGGTTACAGTCACCAGCAATTCTTCCGTGCGTGCCTGCAGCGCTTCATTGGAAACATTGATATTGGGTCCGGTGATCACAGGCAAGCCATGAATCATCGGCTCGAGCACACTGTGCACTCCTTTGCCGAAACCTCCGCCGACATAGGCTAACGATCCCAATCTGTACAGGTCAGCAAGGATTCCTGTGCGATTGATGATCAGCAGCTGCTGATTCTTGACGGGAGCGAGGTCGAGATCCGCAACCGACAGCCCGAACTCTCTCGCGGTCGATGATATTCTGCCGCTTGCCGCTTTAGAGGGGTCATGCGGCACGATTACAGTACTCAATTCGGGAAACCTATCCATCAGCTTTTTGAGCAGCGGCAAGATCAGATTTTCATCGTCAGTATGAGAGCTCCCGATGATCAGCACGGTTTTTCCCTTGCAGAAATCAATAATCTCTTTTTGAAATTCGACAGGGCGTTCCGAACGGATGCGTACCTGATCATAGCGCGAGTCGCCGATCGTCACGATGTTCTTGTCCGAACCGCAAAGCTTGGCGGCGCGCCGCGAGTCGGATTCCGAAACAGTCATAATTTCGGTAAATGAACGATAGACAGCACGATGAAAGCCTCGCGCGCCCGGCAACATTTTCAGTGAACGCGCGTGAAAATTCCCGCTGATCAGAAATCTGGGAATACCGCGCCGTTCCGATTGCCAGATGAAGTTCGGCCAAACATCATGCTTTGTGATACAGACCGCGCATGGCCGCAGCGCATCCAGATAAGCATTGACAATCGCCGGATCATCGGACGGACTGCAATCGATGAAATCGAATTCGTTGCTTTTCTCTGTCGCCGCGCGCGCCGAAGGCGAGAAGTAGCTGACCGCGAGCGCGAACCGGTTTCGGTCGAGCTCTTTTGCCAGCGGCCGAAGCGATTCGAATTCTCCCGCCGAGGCGCAATGAAACAGCAGAACAGGCCGCGAGGCTGTTTTTTTGCGAAAGGCTGCAACGCGGTCGATCAAGCCTTGACGGTCTTGCAGCCCGGTTCCGATTTTATGGATGAAAGGCGACAAAACACGAAATCCTCCCAGCATCACCGGAAGGATCATCATGTTGTATAATTTCGGATAAAAACTCAAGTTGTCGGCTGATTTCGAGTCTGGATTAGTTCTTGAATCTTCGCAAAGACCCATTCCGCAGTTGTATCCATCATACAGCGGAAATGCCGCTTTGGGCAGCTTGCTCGACCGAATGCCGTGCAGGGCCTGCAGGGCAGTTCATGTTCGACGAGAATTGCATTTTCTGAATAGGGAATAAAACCGAATTGGCGGACGGTGGAGCCGAACAGTGAGACCAATGGAGTTCCAACTCCCGCGGCAAGATGCATAATCCCGGAATCATTTGTGACCGCGAATTCGGCTTGACGGAGCAGCGCGGCAACCTGTTCGATCGGTTCAGCAATAACAGTGACTGCCTTAGGAATTTGCTTCGCTATTCCCGACACAAGTTCTGCTTCCGATGAATCTCCGAGCACGACAACAAATTTACCGGACTCAGACAGCATCCTGCCGAGTTCAATCCATCGTTCCGCCGGCCAGCGTTTCGTAAAGTGCTTAGCGCCCGGCGATAAAACGGCAAACGGCTTAGAGTCTTGCTTCCAGCTCTCGATTATCCGAGTCGCCCGGAGTGTTGTACTCTCATCAAGCGATAATTCCAGTCCGCGCCCGTCGTTATGACAGCCGAGCATTTCAACGGCATCCAGATAACGCACCGGCACCGGTCGAATCTCACCGTAAAGATTCCATTTGAAGTGAATGAGCAGCCAGCGGCGAATTCGATAGCGGCGAGCTTTCACCCACAGCGTGGGAAACAGACAAGTGCGCAGAAATGAACTGCGAAAATTATTCTGCAGGTCGACAACGACGTGATAGCACCGGGACAGTTTGCCTCTCAGCCGCAGCAGTTCGGAGAAGCCTCGGGAGCGATTAAATCCGAGAATTCGATTCGGTCCTGGAATCATTTTCGCGGCATCCCTGAACTCGTCGGCGACGAGCAAATCAATATGGGATTCCGGAAAACGATTTCGCAGAGCGCTCAGGGCCGGAGCTGTCAGCAGAATATCGCCAAGCGATGAAAATCGAATAACGAGAATATGTTCGACAGCATCCGTGCCTTGGTCAGTGGACGAGTTCAAATCCGGTTGCCAGTGTGCCGGAGGTTTCAGTCGCGAACTGGCCGTTGGCCGAAGTAATCTTGATGCTGCCTTTAATCAGTTCGCGGCCTTCTTCAGGAATTTCCTGATCGGGATTCCGCACAAAAACCGCATAGGCCATTGCTTCGGCAGTAGCGGCATTTTCAGCATGGACTATCGTTCCGGCAAGGTTCTCCGCAGGCAATCCAGTCATCGGATTAAGCAGGCTGTGATAGAATTTACCGTCCTGCTCAAAGCGACCGATGATTGGAGAAAGATACGCATAGCCGCCGCTCTGAACATAGACATTCGCCCAGATGGAGTCAGCAATCAATGGATGATGCAGAGCAAAATCAAAGCCTCGCTGATCGGGCGAGTTTCCAACGGCAAGGAACACCGACGGCGAAGCAATCGAAAAATTCAGGAAGCCTTGTTCCAGAAGCTGCTTGGCGATCAGATCAAAGATATAGCCTTCCACAAGGTGCCTGACATCGAAGCGCATGCCTTCTTTGGCGAGCAGGATGGATTTTCCGGCGACAAACATGCCGCCGTTCTTGACGAGCTCAACCGCGCCCGCAAGAGTAGCTGAATCCGGCACGGTCGGAGTTGAGTCGAAATCCCATGCGTCGAACAGTGGTCCGATGCGGATGTCGAACAATTGTCCGGAAGAATCATGAAGCCGAGTAGCCGCCATGATCATCTCAAAGACTTCGGGATCAACAGTCATGGATTGCGTACCCGCGCCTTCTGAAATCTTGGTCACCTGATTGAGATCTCCTCCAGAAAGCGTCATCTGTTCCCAGTGCGCCATGGTCGCGAAGGCCTGATCGAAAATCCGCTGAATGTTGTCAACCAATTGACCCTCGGCATAGAGTGTGATGGTCACTTTAGTTCCCAGCGTCTCGCGGGTCTCAGTTGGATACTCGATTGTTTTAGATTTGCAGGCCGAAAATACAAGCAGGCCCGCTGATACCGCGGACAGAACGACGATCATTAAGATCGACAATTTCTTCATGGAAGGAGTCCTCATGAGCATATTATTTGGAGCGGCGAACGGTAAAGATCGCCAAGTCTGTTGTTAGTATGTTGATTCCGGACATGCCGCGGAGTTGAATGCTCTCGATTCCATGGCCAGAGAGCGCATCCTGCTTTACCGGTGCTTCAGCCGGTTTTTGATTTCACGCTGCATCTCGCGATCCATGCGCGCTTTTTCTTTTGCCTCCCGCTTATCGTATTGCCGTTTTCCCGTCGCGATGGCAATCTCCACTTTCAGGCGCGGTCCTTTGAAATAGACCTGCAGCGGAATGATTGTATTCCCCTTAATCTCGATTTGCCGGGCGATCTTCAGGAGTTCACGTCGATGCAGCAGGAGCTTGCGGGGGCGGCGTTCATCGTGGTCGGTATAGCCTTTATTCCGGTAAGCGCCGATATTAAGGTTGTTCAGATACAGCTCCCCCCCTTCAAAGGCGGCATAAGCATCGGTCAACGCGATATGGCCGTCGCGTACTGACTTGACTTCAACACCTTTCAGGGAGATACCGGCTTCGAATTTCTGTAGAATCGTATATTCGTGCCATGCTTTGCGATTCTTGGCAACGACGCGCATGGGGGTATTTTCATCCATTAAACCTAAAAATAAGAAGATTTTGCGGGAATGGCAAGGGGAAGCTTGCACGATTATCCTTGACAAAATCGCTAAATTTCAGTATAATAAGAATCTTCCGCTGGAGTGGTGGAATTGGTAGACTCGCTAGGTTCAGGACCTAGTGTCCATTATGGACGTGCGGGTTCGAGTCCCGCCTCCAGCACGGCAAAGCCCTTAGTTAAGTTCATTTCTTTAATAACTTGACTTCGGGCTTTTTCTATGCTTTATTTAAGCTATGCATTATTCATCGCACCATAGGTCCCAGGATTTGGCATATCTTGTGCTTACACATGGAGATGGATATAGGATTCAGGTGAGTGCAACTAGGTAAGCTAGCATTAGAGGATGATCTGAAGCATCCTCTACAAGCATATGAACTCAAAGAGGCCTCTCTTCGAAGATCGAATCCTTTCTCATTGGTTTCAATTTATACAATACAATTAGCTCATGGACCCAACGTATAACTTTGCCGAGAGAATTCTTCAAGTTGTTGGTGCGCTGGCATCAATAATCGGTGTTTTCTATCTGGCTAGAATTGCATGGTGGAAACGCAGACTAACCTGGAGTGATAGTCTTCGAACAGCCAAGAGTCTTTTGACAAGAATTGAGGCAGGTAAGGATACATGGGATCCTGAAGTGGTCATTGGTATCGGAAGAAGCGGCGGAATCTGGGGTGGATGGATTGCGGGCAACCTGAACACACTACCCTTTGGTGTTGTAGATGTCAAGTACACAAAAGTTGATGAGAAGATTAAAAAAATCGAGTTTCCTGGTGGATCAGATGTGCTAGACGCTATGCTAGAAGCACACTCCGAAAAGAAAAAGATGCTCATTATTGAAGGTGCAACCACAAATGGAAGTACATTCAAAGAATTCAAGAGCAAGTTTGACGAAAAACTGAAACAAAAGAACGTCGATTACAAACTCGCAGTTCTCTATAAGAATCCAGCGTCCATTGAGACAAAAATTGATTTCTGCGGCCTGGAAGGACCGGAGCCATGGCCCAGGAAATTCCCTTGGCACTTCACTGATCGCTATCGGCCCTATTTACGGGATATTTTCAACTGAGCAACCACGCGTTGACTAAACCTCTAAGCTAATTCTGCGGGTTCGAGTCCCGCCTCCAGCACATTTAAGTCCCTGTTAACCATTGTGTTAGTAGGGGCTTTTGTTTGCTTAGAATCCATTATGGTTATCTTTCCCGGAGCTTGACTCCGCATCTTGGACAGAAACCGGGATTGTACTGCTTTCCCAGACTGGCAACGCAAGACAGGCGACACAACACAAAAGCCCTTAGGTTATCTCACCTAAGGGCTTGCTCTTTTCTATTTTAGACGAAACTCAGCGCACAGCGACAAAACTGTCTTTGGGCAAGCCGCAGACGCCGCATTTCTCAAAACTCAGCGAGCGCACCGTATTCCCACAGTCAGCACAGACATGAAAATCAATATTCACGCCGGCATAGTCTCCGATGTTATTGCGAGCTTGCTTGAGAATATGAACATGCCATGGCTCCGCTGCCAAACAGTATTCAAAGGACTTCGCAATCTGCGAGTCCTTCAGTTTTCTTGCCTGCTTGGCATAGTCAGCATACATCGCCTCATTCTCATGCTGCTCCGCGTTCAGTGCCCAGTCGAGGTTTTCGGTGGTCGTGCCGATGCTGAATGCCTCCTGCGGCGGCTCGAGTGTGCCGCCTAATTGATCGATCAGAGTCGCCTTATTGGCTGCGTGGATAGCTTCGGCCTTTGACAAGGCTCGGAACAGACTGGCAACTTGTCCATAGCCCTCTTGATCCGCTTTCGCGGCGAAGGTTACATAGAGCGCA